>CAYGPY010000166.1:0-6564 GCA_964351765.1 uncultured Vampirovibrionales bacterium | reverse complement strand
AATACGGGCAATGCGCTTGGCTTCTTCTTTTTGTTCGGATTTTAGATCCGAGGTTTTGGTTTCTTTGAGTTTATCGTCGCCCTTTTTGGTCGCCAGCTTTTCACGCATCGAATCGGCTCTTTTTTGCGCTTTTTCGGCTCTTTCTTGGGCTTTTTTTAGGTTTTTTTGCGATATTTCGAGGCGTTTTTCGGCAATTTTGGCTTGTTTTTGCGCTTCGTTGGCTTGGCGTTCGGCTTCTTTTACAGCGGCTTCGTGCTCGTCATAAAACAGATTCATGGGATTTAAATCAGAGGCATCAAGAGAATAGGCTGAATGATGAAATCCAGTAACGCTTAGTGTTAGAGCTGCAAGTAGGCTAAGAGCGAAACATTTAGAAAAAACGGAAAGGCGAGTCACGACAAGATTCCTTAATTTAGGTCACTGAAAAAATGAATGGAGCCCAACCTCAATGAGTAAGGCACTAGACGCTTATTCTAGCGTAAACATAGCATGAGGTGGGTGACAGCGATAAGCAATTTTACAAACAAAAAAACGGAAAATCGTTAGGCGTGTTTTTAGTGCCATCGGTGTCAGTGTTATTCGTGCTATCTTTTTTCGTTATGTTTACTTCAGACCCCGTATTGAGATGCTTGTTCCCCAGTAACTCTTTTTTAAGTTCAATGTCTTCAATACTCAAGGGTTCATCTAAAAACAACACTTGAGTGTCGCTGTTAAACCAGAATTTGAAAATATACGTGAGGGCAATCTCACGATCGGAATTGTTTAAATGCAACAATGCTTTTAGAGCTTGTTTAAGTTCAGGCGAGAGGGGTTTGGGTACGTTGGTTGAATCATCAGGCATAGTGGTAGTGGGTCACTTTCATAGCAAAAACAAGTAACCGTACCCACGTTGCTATGGAAAACCGATAAGACAACAATGGATACGCCGGCTTATAAAGGTTCTGCCGGTGTGTTTTTGCATTCGCCTGACAAGCATTGGAGTAAAAGAAGATAAACGCGTTGTCAGCAATGACCCTGTGGAACAGCTGAATATAAATACTGTAGCAAATAAACAGACGTTTGAACTTAATAGATATTCGGTTTTAGTCATTCGAGCAATGCGTTTAAGAAATCAAACAAAATATTAACTATTTCATAAGGCGGAGGCATATCATTCCTTTAGTGAGTATAATCTAGGGTATGGGCGTCGAATACAAAGATTATTATGAACTGCTAGGTGTGTCCCGAACGGCAGATGAAAAGGCTATTAAATCGGCCTTTCGTTCGTTGGCGCGTCAATATCACCCTGATGCCCAAGGCGGAAACGAAGATAAATTTAAGGAGATTAACGAAGCGTACGACGTACTGAGCGATTCTAAAAAGCGCCGTATGTACGATAAGTTGGGTCCAAATTATCGCCATGGTCAGGGGTTTGAACCGCCCCCAGACTTTAGCCAACATGGTTTTGGTGGCGGATTTGGCCAAGGAGGCTTCTCTCAGGCTGATTTTGGTGGCGCCGGCGGCGGCGGTGCTTATTCCGACTTTTTTGATATGTTGTTCGGTCAGGCTGGCGTTAACATGGGTGGAATGGGTCAAGGCATGGGTGCTGGAGGGCATTATGGTGCGCAAAGTGCATCTCGGCAAAAGCCACCACCCAAAGAAAATTTGACCGTTAAGCAGGTTATCTATCTTGATTTAGAAGACGTGGCTAAGGGGTCTGAGAAAAAAGTAACCCTGAAGTACTCGGGTAAAACAATGACGGTGAAAGTACCACGGGGTATTAAAGAAGGTTCTAAGATTCGCTTATCGGGTGAAGGTAAACAAGGGATGCGTGGTAAAGGCGACGTGCATTTAGAAGTGCGTTTTAACCGCCACGAGCAATTTGAGATTGAGGGCGAGCGCTTGGTGTATCAGGCCAAATTATCACCAGCCGAGATGGTGCTGGGCACCACAGCTAAAATCCCAACGCTATTTGGAAACTCACTAGAATTAACCATTCCTGCGGGTTCACAGCCAGATAAGCTAATGCGCTTAAAGGGGCAAGGGATGCCCATTAAAAGCGGCCAAGGGGATTTGTTTGTGCGTTTAAAGGTACTCATTCCTGAAGGCGAGAGTTTGACGGATGAAGAAAAAACACTCTATGAAAAATTACTTGAGCTTTAATACTCGCCTTGGTTTAAGCGTTACACATGTTTCGTATTAAGGCGTTTTTTGATACACTAGTGGTATGAATAAACTTGCTTTACATCTATCGCTCTTGATTCTTGCTGGTTCGTTGTTATCGGGTTGCGCTTCCACGTCAGCGTCAAATGGTGCAACCAAGCCTGCAAATAATTTTATTCAGCAAGAGCTTGAAGCCGAGCCTGCGTTTTTGTATATGATGGAAGAAGAGGAAACGGCCTCTTCGCTCGAAGACCAAACGGTGCTTGATAACCACGAGTACACCGATCAAAACGTGCAACAAGTTCAACTAGAGCAGCAATACAAACAAGCTCAGTAGTTTTTTAGAGAGTAATCATTACCAGCTAAACCACGAGGGGTTGTGGGCGGTGTTTCCTGTTGAATCTGCTTTGGAGACAATGCGGCCGTTAAAATACAAGAAAAACTCCACTCCTTTACCGTCTCCGGTTGTTGAGCCCGAATAGGTGGAGTCGGGATCGATTTGAAAGGCCATATAATCGGTAGCCGCCGTACCGCCAAAAGGTTGAGAGCCGTTGTAAATCACGGCTGTGGCGCCATTGTGAAGTGTGTAACAGGTGTGGGCCGCTGCACAGTTAATATTGTTGAAAAACGGGACATCATCTACCGAGGAGCTACTGTCTACCCGAACATAATTCATTAAAGCCATCAAATCGGTGGCGTTTGTGGTGGCTGTTGGGGTTGTGTTTAAACTATAGGCCTGATAGGCAGCACTAATGCTAGAGGCAAACTCCTTAGCAATAGCCACTTTTTGCCCATTTTGACTTGAGCTAAGTACCTTAGGGATGGTAAAGGTGGCAATCACGCCTAGAATTGCCAAAGCTGATAACAGCTCGGCAAGGGTAAAACCCAATGTTTTTTGTCTGGCTAACCAATACATAGTTTAGTTATCGACCAAAGGGGGCAAAACTTTAATGGCAATCATTACCAGCTAAACCAGCTTGGATTATGCATGGGGTCACCACTTACATCTGCGCCAGAATGTATTCGTCCTGTATCTTTGACAAATATCGCTAGTGAATCATTGTTTGTGGTTAATGTTCCATCAGGGTCATACCACACTCTGATTTGCCCGCTCGAAAAATCATCACTTGTTCGTAACAGAATAAGCCCGCCACCATGGGTCTTTATGCAAATGTCACAGGCTCTAGTGGTTGGAACAGCTGGGTCCCCGTCGATGGTTGAAGCGGTGTCAAGACGAACATAGTTCAAGTAAGGCGTTAGGTCTGCACCTGTTGTGGTTGCTGTAATGCCTGAATTTAAATTGTAAGCAGTAAAAGCACCGCTTAAGCTTCCTACAACTTCCTTCGCTTGAGAATTCCATTGATTGTTTTGACTTGAGCTAAGTACCTTAGGAATGGTAAAGGTAGCAATGATACCTAAAATGGCCAAGGCTGATAACAGCTCGGCGAGGGTAAAGCCAAATGCTTTTTGTCTCTTCAAAAGGTCCATAATTATATATCGACAGGGGGGGGGTAAAACTTTAATGGTTCAATGTCGCTTGACTTAGCCAGCGTGTAACCTTTTGTGCCAATTGAGGGTGTTGGTCTATCGTGTGGGTTGGATCTTTCTTATAATGAGCCTTGTAGCTTTTAAGAGAGATGAGTAGAGGGTACTTGCGGTTTGACGATTGACTCTTTAGACATTAAAAATACCGAACATCGCATTCAGGTGTTACCAGCCCACTTGGTGAATAAAATTGCCGCCGGTGAAGTGGTAGAACGCCCAGCCAGTGTGGTTAAAGAGATGGTTGAAAACGCCATTGATGCGGGGTCTACCCGTATTGAAGTGACCGTGACCGAAGGCGGCCGCACGTTGCGCATTGCTGATAACGGCATTGGTATGGATGAGGCCAACGCCCGCTTGGCGTTTTGTAATCACGCCACCAGTAAAATCAAAACCGATGATGATCTAGAACACATTGATACTCTTGGCTTTCGTGGTGAAGCACTCGCTAGTATTGCAGCCATTTCAAAACTAACCTGCTATACCCGAACGCGTGATGCGGAGCAGGGTTTAAAAGTAACCATTCGTCCTGATGCGACCCCTGAGGTCACCCCAGCAGGGTGTGCCGTGGGTACGGTGATGGAAATTAAGGAGCTATTTTATAACACCCCAGCTCGCCTCAAGTTTTTAAAACGCCCTGCTACTGAACAAGCTCATATTGAAGAATCGCTTCAAGCCTTAGCGTTATCGAATCCGAGTGTGCAGTTTAATTTAATTACTAATGCCAAACCGGTTCTTTCTACCACGGGCAGTGGTGACAGATTGACCACCCTTAAAGAGGTCTTTCGTTTTCGTAATGACGAAGACAAAGAACTGGTTGAAGTGTTTAGCGAAGATGCCCAAGCGGGCTTTAAGATTACGGGCTTTGTATCAGCACCGGGTGTGCTAAAAAGCAGCAAAAAATGGATGCTTAGCTTTGTGAATAATCGCGTGGTGAAGTGCTATGTCTCCAACAAAGCCGTGGAAGCGGCATTTGAATCTTTAATCCCCCATGGTAAATACCCCATTTCGGTATTGTTTGTGGACTTACCCAATACTGAAGTGGATGTGAATGTGCATCCTACTAAGCGCGAAGTGCGATACGCTAGTAACAACACGGTCTTTAGTTTTATCAGAAGTGGCGTGCAACGCTCGCTTGAAAACCACGGCTACACCGAGCGTTTGTTTACCCCACCCACACCAGAATCAGTCATAACCCCATCTCATTACGCACCTCATTCGGATTCTAATATTTCGGGCGGACGTTTTCAGGCAGGCTCTACGCCTTCGGGTTCAGGTGCTTACGCACCCTCATCAGCGCCTTCTTATTCCGGGTCGCATTCAACAGAAGCATCGCATGCGGCATTAAATTTATTTCAGCCCAATCCAATGTCTTCTTCGATTACCGATACGCCGGTTTCTGAAGAACAAGCCAGTGCCCCTGAGCGCTTTAAGGTGGTTGGGCAACTCTACAATACCTATATTTTATTGGAAACCCCACAGGGGTTGATGGTGGTGGATCAGCATATTGCTAGTGAACGCGAATTGTTTGAGAGTTTAACGCTGTCGATTCGAGGTGAAACACCGAGCGTGCAAAAGTTGATGACCTCAACACCAATGGCCATTACACCAACCCAACATGAGTTGCTGACTTCGAGCCGATCGCATTTTGAGCAACTGGGTTTTGAGTTTGAACTCTCCGATAACGACGTGACCTTAAAAGGCATGCCTCTGATTTATGACGGGCGTGTGGATGAGCCTCGCCAAATGTTTGAAGATATGTTGGCACAACTGGAAGAAACCGGTGAAATGCGCCCTGATATTGATCTGTTAATTGCCACACTTGCGTGCCATACGGCAGTGCGCGCCGGAGATGTTTTGACGCATCCAGAGATGGTGCGTGTGGTTGAAGGTTGGTTGACTTGTCGACTTCCGTGGACGTGCCCGCACGGTCGCCCTATTGCTCACACGATTCCTAAAGATGATTTGAATCACTTTTTTCATCGCCCAAGCTTGCCTGTTAACTCTTTGGGTTAAAGTGTTTTTAGCACTTTAAATAAAACTAGCATCAAGATACCTTGAGGGGGTTTTATCTGTTCAGATGAATCTTGTGTAATTCGAAGGAATATTTTTTGATGTCAGTTCAGTTCTCAGGTGTTGCCCGTATTAATTATTTTACCGATGATAATCGAGATGTTGATAATGGGTTGAAAAAATTTGCTCAGGGTCAAGTTGTCAAGCAGTTAAGCGATCAAGGCATGGATTACTTTCAAATGTTTGAGTCAGCGGGCGATGACTATGTGGCCTACAACACAAAGAAAAGCGACCATCCTGGTCGTCTTGCTGAAACTCAAGGCACAGAAATGGCGTTTGAATTAGAACAGTGTAAAAAACTCTTACCTAAAGATTTTTCAAAAACAGATGCTGATAACATTGCGGAATTAGATTGTGCTCTAGGTGCGATTCGAGAAGCATACGCACGGTTTGCTGATCAAAATAAAAACACCGTGAATGTGTTTATTAGGAATCTTCAACCTTCAGAATTTGTAAATGGTGTGCCTATTCAACCACCGATTCATCACGTGAAGGTAGAGCAGTTAAAACTAGATGAATTAAGAACTTAGAGTTTGTTGAGTCCAAGCTTGATTACGCTGTAGGTTCAGCTGTTTTTAAGTGCGCTTCAAGTGCTTCTTGTTCAGCATCTTTCGTGGCGGTTTGCCAGTCCGGGCCTGAGGCATTCGCTTTTTTTGCTTTGGCCACTTCAGGATCATAATTGTCGTAGGTCTCTTGAAGCTCTTTTTTAAAGACGTCGAGTGCTTGGTCTTCAGGCACTTTCATAATGCGCTCTTCACCGTGGAAGATGTAGAACTCACCCTCTTTACCACCGGCAATCCCAATGTC
>CAYGPY010000165.1:0-6606 GCA_964351765.1 uncultured Vampirovibrionales bacterium | reverse complement strand
CTTCACGCTTGACCATGGTTTCTTTTTGCAGACGATAGTGAATCAATTGCGCTACGGTGATAAATGGAATAGCGTGCTTTTTGGCAAATGCCGCTAAGTCATCACGGCGTGACATGGTGCCGTCAGGATTCATGATCTCGCAAATCACACCGGCTGGCTTAAAGCCCGCTAGTCTAGCGATATCGGCACTCGCTTCGGTTTGCCCAACACGCTCTAGCACGCCACCTTTTTTAGCTCGTAGCGGGAAGATGTGCCCAGGACGACGGAAGTCTTCAGGGCCGGAGTTGCTATCAATGGCCAGTTGAATGGTCTTAGCACGATCGGCTGCCGAGATACCTGTGGTCACACCGTGGTGTGGCGCTGCATCAATGGTAACCGTGAAAGCCGTTTCCATAGGGTCGGTGGTGTTCACAACCATAGGGTCTAGCATTAAGCGGTCGCAATCGTCTTTCATCATGGTTAAGCAGATTAAGCCACGGCCTTCGGTTGCCATAAAGTTAATGAGATCCGGTGTCACTTGCTCAGCGGCACAGACCAAATCGCCTTCGTTCTCACGGTCTTCATCATCAGCAATAATAACCATCCAGCCTTTTTGAATGGCTTCAATGGCCTCTTCTACGGTGTTGAAGTCAGAATCATCACGAACAGGTTGCCCAACATCCTTGGGCAGTGGATTCCACTTGGATTCGTGAGCTTTGGGTGAGGTGCTAGTGACTTCTTTAGTAGACATAGAGGGTTCCTTTATGATGATGGTGTATAAGAGTGGTGTATGCGTTGTTTCATCTATATTAAGACGATGAAGGGCCATTCACAAGGGGCGAGATAAACGGATCAATGGGACCGTGGATGGCCTCATCATGATTAAACCAAGGCCCGTCTGAGAGTTGACCTTTTTTACCCGTTGGATGAACATTTGTTGCAGAATGCGAGGCAATGGCATTACCAATACTATTTTGAAGCATTTTTTGAACGTATTTACCCAAAATATCACATTCGATATTGACGCTGCTGTCCACCTCAAGTTGACCAATACTAGTGTTATCAAGGGTGTGCGGGATAATTGCCACGGTAAACGCTGGGCCATCCACGGTGTTCACGGTTAAGCTGATACCATTGATGGCGACCGAGCCTTTATCAATCAATAAGGGGGCTAAGGCTTTGTTATCAAGCAAAAATCGAAAGATCCAGCTGTTGCCTTCTTGATATTTTGCGAGCACTGTTGCGGTGCAATCCACGTGTCCGCTTACAAAATGACCCCCTAAGCGGCTTGTGGGTAATAAAGGTTTTTCAAGATTGATTTTGCTTTCTTGAGCAAGCTGGTTAAACGTGGTTTTAGAGAGCGTCTCGGGTGAAGCCTCAATGGTAAAGGTGGTTTTGCTTAGTTCAACGGCTGTGGTACACACCCCATCAATGGCGATGCTATCACCCAGCTTGGCGTCGGCCAGAAAATCAGGTGCACACGCAATCACCATGCGGCTTCCATCCGCAGTGGTATCAATGGTGTGAACGGTTCCCACCGCTTCAATCAGACCTGTAAACATAAGGAGTGTGTCTACCTTGTGTTGGCTTGGTGATAGTAAGGAGATTTAGTAAATACTAGCTTTCGTAGTAATTGAATCTTATTTTAAGCCAAACACGTAAAAACCCCAAGCCTTTAACACGTATGTAAAGGCTTGGGGTTCAGTACTTTAGACCAGATTCGATTTAATCCATATCAATACCGTAACGGTTTACTTTACTGATCAAGACTTCTTTTAAGATGGCGTATTTCAGATCTTCAAAGATGGCATCCATATCACCTGTTGTAGGCGAATATTTATAAGCACCACCTGTTGGCTTAGTCATGCCTTCTTCAAACAAAGGGCGAATAACATTAACGTCATCGTCAAGTAGACCTAGGGCAAAAATTTTGAGGGTTTTACCGGGGTGACCAGGGAACGTTCCCCGTGCAAAAGAGTTCACGAGACCATCAGCACCCAGTGGATAGGAGCCTCCACCTGCTGATGAATTTGTTTTAAAGCATTCTCCAGCCGCAAGTTGAACAGCATAAGAATCAGAATGTCCTATACATGGGTTGGATGAAATACGGCCGTCGGTAAGAATAAAAACAATACCGTTATCAATTGTTTCATCTTCCATATTGTTAAAAATAATTTGACCTGATTTATATAAGGTGTACCACATATAGGTAGAGCCAGAGGGAATGATTGCACCTGGTCCATTGCGGTTAATCCAGCTGAACTTTCGTCTCATTTCAGGGTATTTACCATCGACATCAGCTTCTTCCATATCACCTGTAACAGTAGTAGGTACGTAAAGTTTAGGTGTAGGATGGCCGTCAAAGCCACTGAAACCTAAGGCAATGTTGTTATAAAGCTCTGAATCAGATTCAATATCAATTAGAAATTTAAATAAAGACGTTCGAGCTGCTTCGATACGAGACATATTGAAGCCATACACGTCTTCAATGGGTGTTCCAGAGTCATCCGCATTACAAAGTGCCTTAACGACAGCAGATGATGCATTTTTGAAAAGGACGCTGTTGTAATAACTTGAGCTATTACAGTTAGGTCCCGGCATTGATAAAATGCCGGGCTGAGGGTAACGGTCGTCCCACGGGGTATCTGAAGTGTTAGTGTCTTCAAAACTAACGACATCAAGTTCGCTATCGTTAAATAAATTAAGTGCTACACCAGGTGGGATATAGCCATGAGCAGGATCTTCGTAGCGGTATTCTAAATAAGGTGAATCGACAGGGTTACAGTTGGTTGTTACATTACCACCATAGTGCATTCCAGGTATTGAGTTTAGTGCCATTGAACCTGAAATATCAATTGAAATAAGAATGCCTGTTTTTTCAGGCGACACTTCATCTGGGCCAAGGTTGTTAAACACTTTAATCGGGAATGTTGCAATCGAGGTAGCATAGTCAGAATCGGTATAGACGTTTAATGTGGCATCATACAGTTCGTTTCCCATGCCGTCAGGTAATGTGTCGGATAGGTTTCTGACCACCCATTCGTAATAAATCGGCTTAGAGTACTGACTAAACGTACCTTGGCAAGATTCTGTGTTACCTGCTGAGGGCAATCCACCCATAGCGCCTTCACACTGAATGGCAACCGTGTCACCCGACAGAGCGCGCTCAATCATGGAATTAGCAAAGATAACCTGCTTGGTTTGATGCCCTGTGGTGCGTGTTAGGTTACCGTCATTGCTACGAGGGCCACCAATCATATTTACAATTGGGGCAAGGGCAATGGTGACGATGACTAGAATCACGGCGAGTTCAATAATAGTTACGCCGCGAGTTTTACTTCGTGATTTATGGCTGAGCATTAAAATGGTCGTCCTTTACTGTGTAATAGAAAATAGGTTAAGTTTGTTTTAAATAAAGTATAAATGATTTATTGGATTTTATCAGAACGCTTTATACGTGAGGTCGATGTATTTATTTAAAACAAACTCTATTCCTGTCCTTGGTGAAGCAGTGTAAAATAAAGTTATATCTGTAATTTCATACAATTAATGATTATTAGGTTCTTCCTACGTATTCTTTCGGCAAAAAAACGGCTTGCCTGAATAGAATCATAACGAAATGTTACAAACGAGCCGAAGAGCCTTCATCTTTTGTCTGAATCCCCGATATTGATAGAGATACGTTAGTAGCCAACCATGTTGGTTAAATAAAATTATAAACAGAGTGTTAGGAAGATAATTCATGATGAATAACGGCGTTAAACCGGATGATATAGGTAATGTTGTTTCTTTATTGAGCAAGACAAGCTCAAAATCAATGGCTGAAAAAGGCAGTGTTCTGATGGCCGCGGTTATTATTATGACAACGGTTGTCTTGTTGGGATTAACCATTAGCGGCATTTCGTTAATGGGTGCCAAGCGCTCTGTGGCAACCCAGCGTAGCTTGCAGACCTATTATGTGGCTATGGCTGGTGTACAGCAGGCAATGGCAACGCGTTTTTATCCATCCTCAAATTATTTAGCTTGGAATCCGGTTGCAGATTTTATCGATCCTTACCCAACCAGTGGTAACCCCCCTGATCCGAATTCAGGTCTCGTGTTTCAAGATCCTCAAAACCCCGGTGGCTCCAATGTTATTGGTGCTTTTCAATATGTTATCTTAGGTGGTTATCAGGGTGTTGCCGACTCGAGTAGTGGTAGTACGTTTAATTATTGGGCCGATAATGATAACAATAATGAATCGCCAGCAAAGCCTAAAAAGATTGGTTTCGAGCGTTTTCCCGATAGTGATCAAGCCCGCTTTGTTATTGTCAGTCGTGCGGTAACCTGTACTGATCCTGATGGGGCTGTGCAACCTGGCTTTCTTGACGATCAGAAATTAGGCGCATCAAATGCTAGTATTCCGGCTTTAACACCCACCTGTACAGGGGGTATGGAAGCTGATACCTTGACCGTTGTGGCCACAGTTTGGGTGAAACCTGATTCAGGCGGCTCCGATCGTGTTGAACGGACTCAGGTTTATAAAGATGATTCGGCAATTCGATTACCACGAAAAACCTTTTTACCCGGTATTGGCTGGCAAAATAGAGGTGCCACGTTCGCCTTTGATGATGTGTATGCCTATGACGGCACGGGTACCAACAATCCAGTGATTCCATCACACATTGTTTTCTATGATTTTGTAGATGATGAGATTCAGTGTTCTCAAAATATTACCGGTACCTCTACCACCATTGGTGCGTGTGCGGCTAACATTACAAATAAATCAGTAGTACAACTCTATTTCAAAGGCGCCATTGATCACCGTTCAATTGATGCCAATGATAATTTTAGTTGGGATGATTGCAAAATCGATCAGAATGATTGTGCCATTCAAATTGAAGATGGCGGCGGGTTTGAGTCCGGCTATCAAATGATTTATCAGCCACCAAAGAATAATCAAATTAAGTTGCTACCGACGTTGGGATCACTGCCGGGTGCCGGAGCAACCTACACGATTACGGTAAACACAGCGGACTTACGGAGTTGGTCGGGTGCACCTGGGCCTGCAACACCGTATGAAATTGAATTTACGATGCCTTAGGTTGTTGTTATTTACGTATTAATAATTTGTTTTTAGCACCAAGGGTTTTAACGTTAACAAGGATGTCTATTCTGCTATGAGCCAGGAGGCCCCACAACCCGAACCGTCTAAAAAGGCAGCTGCGCCACCACAGCCGGCTGCTGCTTCTAAGGCCGCGCCTCCAGCTGCTGCGCCGGCTCAACAGCCGCAAAAAAAGGTAGACCGTAATTCACCTGAGTTTTTTATTCAACACTTTTTTCGCTCACTCGCACAGCTTCAGTTTCCGGTGTGTTGGAACTTGTTTTCATCGCACACGCAAAGGCAATTTTTGAATTGGACTCTGCAACAACTCTATTCCCGTCATGAAAAGGCGGCAAAATCAGCGAGTATGGGTCTTCCTGAAGTGAAATTTATGTTTGAGACCAATGATCAATCATTGATACAATTGTTTTGGCGTCATTTTGTTAAAAAATGCGCGGCTGAAAAAATCTGTCGCTTTGCGTATTTTAATACCGTAAGTACAGAAGGTAATAAAGCCACCGTTGAGGTGAAATTGGTGTACCCCACAGGTGAAGAAGAAAAGTTTCATCTGCTTATGGTTAAAGATCGCGGCAATTGGAAGTTCGGTTATATCGAATCCGGTTTGCCGTTCTAGCGCTTTAAGCTGATATTGTCTGTGCCCAAGGTGCGTTAAAGTAATTGCCGATTTTTGTCGATAATTATAGTATGGAAACAATGATGTATAAAAAACATTGTGGTTTTACTCTCGCTGAGCTATTGATTAGCTTGGCAATTTTAGGTGTGATTGCGATGTTCACGATTCCTAAGGTGTTAAATTCCTCGCAAAGCCAACAGTATAATAGTGCTGCAAAAGAAGTTATTTCCATGATTAGCGGTGCGTATGATGTGTACCGCTTGAATAATACGCCCACTGCCACAACAGGTCTTCTGGATTTGACGCCCTATATGAACTACGTTCGCATTGATACGAGTTCAACGGTTGATGGGTATGAAAATTCAACGTCAACGGTCGACTGTAGAAGCATCACAATATGTTTAGTGTTGCACCAAGGCGGTAGATTATATATCTACAACAATAGAGTGTTTGATGGCGTGTCCACCACAAATGTTTTATTTACATTGTATGACCCCGACAATGAAGCTTCTGGGGTGATTGGTGCACCAGGTAAATCGCTTGGTATTGTTTTATACAGAAACGGGCGGATAACCTCACGAGCGGGTGTTACAGCCAATTCAGCTGCGGACAACTACACCGATCCGTTTCCGGTTGACGTCAACTCGGATCCCTCTTGGTTTAGCTGGTAATAACCTTACGTTATTAATCGAGATACAGTGCTGTGACGATCTTGTGGGTGTCTTCGGCGTATTCGATGGCTTGTTGATAGGTGGCACTATCGTGGAAGAGGAAGATGATGAGCTGATCGCACTCATCAACCACTTCGCGGTTGCACAGGCGGCTGGCGTCAGCCAAAGGCATCATTTGCCATTCTGGGTGCTCAACAATGTTGGGAATACCAATCAATTGGTTCTGAATATCTGGCCGT
>CAYGPY010000164.1:0-6633 GCA_964351765.1 uncultured Vampirovibrionales bacterium | reverse complement strand
ATTAAAGGCTTTGTTGAGCCCCTATTGGGTCTCACACCGTCTAACTAAGTCTTTAAAACGACCAATATAAACTTAAAAGCCCGAATGACCGCAATTTCATTCGGGCTTTTGGTTTTATTAGCCTATCATGCTCTCACCCATCTCACATCAAATCGCACCACCTGCCACAAAAGCGTCTCAGCAAAAAAGAGAGACAACTACACCTGTGCAGTTTGGCTGGTACGCCAAAGATAAAGCCGACTTACTCAGTACGTCTCACTTTGTGGTGGATGAAACCAATCTCAACGAGTTTTTTCCCGGCATTAGTAAGAAAAGTGACTTACCAAGACTGCCAAGAAGCCTCCCTCAGGCACCCACTGAACTCATTGAAAAAATGGCCAAACAACTTGCCAACACCGATGGTTCTCGATTTATAGCGCTCGATGTGAGCGATGAGTTAGGGATTTCGCCCAATATCATTCAAATCTATTTTCAACATCTACAAACCGCCATTCACGAAGAGCTCAAAGATGTTTACTTCAATGGTCGCTCTGTTGAAGCACCCATGGCCTACCCGCAAAACGGTATTAAAGCAGCCACAGAAATTTCCAACGAAGGACTTCATTGGGATGGTGATAATTTCTTAAGTCCACTATTTTTATCACTCATCTTGGGTAAACGTACAAACATTCAACCCGATTCAGCACTTTCCTTTTTAGGTGACTTTCATCAATGGGCCAAAGATACCTTTAGTAAGAATGACTTAGAGAACAAGATACCAGCAAACTCCTTTGACGATCTAACATCATTGTTAAAAACAAAGTTTCATAAAGAAGCCCAAGGCTATACTATCGCGTTGCCACCCAATGATGGCTACACACGATTACTTTTAGTATTAAACGACCCCCAAAAAGGTGGCGTTGCTCACGGTGTGTCCAAGCCAGAACCCATTGATCCCGACAGACAGATGCATCGCGAATTTAAACGGGCCTTATCACGATACAATTAATACTCTTCTCCTAAAGCTATGCTTACTCCTATGTTTCTTTTTTTCTTTCGTCTATAATGGCAAGCATTGAATTAAAAGAAAACAAAGGGAACCTTGCCCGTTATGAGCAACCGTATTGATAAGAAATCTCGCCATGAACTCAACATGATTCGTGAAGCGGGGCGTATTAACGCCGAAACACATCTTCTTGTGGGTAAAGCCATCAAGCCCGGCATTACCACAATGGAACTAAACGATATGGCCGAAGAAAACATCCGAAAGAATGGTGCTCTTCCTACATTTAAAGGTTTATATGGCTTTCCTGCCACGCTTTGTATGTCCGTCAATGATGAAGTGGTTCACGGTATTCCCGGTGATCGCAAGCTCGAAGATGGTGATGTAATCAGTGTCGATTGCGGCTCAACCTTCAAAGGTCTTATCAGTGATTCGGCTGTGACATGGCCTGTTGGCAACGTAAAAGAAGAAGTCCTTCAGCTGCTTAAAGCCACAGAAGAAGGCTTGATGGCAGGTATTGATCAACTTCGCGTGGGCAATCACCTTGAGCAATGTAGTGGTGCCATTGAAGATGTTTGTGTGAAATACGGCTACGGATTGGTTCGTCAATACGGCGGACACGGTGTTGGCAAAAAACCGCACGAAGCGCCTTTTATTCATAACTATCGCACCGGTGAACCAGGCCCTATTTTAGAAGCCGGTAATGTACTGGCCATTGAACCCATGTTTAACCTTGGTGGTGACGATGTTTACACCGATGACGATCAGTGGACAGTCATCACGAAAGATCGCTTGCCATCGGCTCATTTTGAGCATACAGTAATTATCACTGACGGCGATCCAGAGATTGTGACGCGCCTAACGGATCGATAAGAGCAGACTTATTTTATATCAGTCTATTATTTTCTATTTTATTTTCACTATGTTGTGGCTACAATACGGTCTAATTGGTAACTATAACGATGCTTACCAGTTTGATACGAAAGGATTAAAACTAAATTTATGTCTAAAGATGTGATTGAACTTGAAGGCACTGTCCACGAATCATTGCCCAATGCAATGTTTCGGGTAGAGCTGGAAAATGGTGTTGAAGTACTTGCCCATATTAGCGGTAAAATCCGTAAGAACTTTATTCGTATTTTACCCGGTGACACGGTACGTGTAGAGCTGTCTCCATACGATTTGACACGCGGTCGTATTACTTATAGACTCAAATAAACTTTTGGGGTATTGTTGTCCTCTGGCACAATATTCTTTATTTGCCAACAAGGTATGTGATTCAGTGAAATAGTTTTAATCAGGCTATCTTAGCCGTTTTTCTCTGTTCCCAAATTACGCTCAACATTCATTTTAAAAGTACACTCAATAAAGAAAAAAGGTTATTCCCCATGAAAGTACGTACATCCGTAAAAAAAATGTGTGACAAATGCAAAGTAATTCGCCGTCGTGGCCGTGTTGCTGTGATTTGTGAAAACCCTAAGCACAAACAACGTCAAGGATAGTTTTATCGTTGTTATTGGTTCAAAACCGAACTAATTTCATCGTGTTTTACTCTTCTCAAAACCTCATTCTCCTCAGGGGTAAGCCTGTCGCATTAAGCGTCTGTTACAAAACCCTGATTTTATGCCCGTTTTTTGGAAGAATTGCTTGATTCAACACTGTGTTTAAATTACGTTATTACATCCATCAGATACCGTTTCCCATATCGACAAATTTGTGGCCTGATGGAACGCATTAAAATCATTATTTTACTCAATTTTATAAATTATTTAAATAGATTAGGAGTCCATAGATGGCTAGGATTGTTGGTGTAGACCTCCCTCGCAATAAGAAAGTTGTATACGCACTTACTTATATTTACGGTATCGGCCCTACGCAGAGTCGTAAAATTTTAACTAAAACTGGTATCAGCCCTGATACTAGTAGCGACGACTTAACCGAAAACGATATCAACCTGATTCGTGAAGAGTTGGAAAACAACTACACGGTAGAAGGTGACTTGCGTCGTTCTGAGGCTTACAACATTAAACGCCTTATGGAAATCAACTGCTACCGTGGCCAACGTCACCGTCGTGGTTTACCCGTTCGTGGTCAACGGACTAAAACCAATGCCCGCACTCGTCGCGGCAAGCGTAAAGGCCCAGGAATGAAGAAATCCTAAGCCTCACCACCCATCACTTTTAAACTAAACCCTATACGTAATTAACAGATTTATTAAGCTAAATTAGGAGCTAAAACAGCTATGGCTGATAAGAAAACAAGAAAGCGCAAAGAGAAAAAGAACGTTGTTGAAGGAATGGTACACATCAGTTCTTCTTTCAACAACACAACGGTTACCTCTACCGATAAAATTGGCAACGTCATTGCTTGGGGTACAGCCGGTTCCGAAGGCTTTAAAGGCGCTCGTAAAGGCACACCATTTGCAGCTCAATCTGCTGCTGAGAGTGTTGCTCGCAAATCCAAAGAACAAGGAATGCGTACCGTTGAAGTTTACGTTAGTGGCCCTGGTGCCGGACGTGAAACCGCCATTCGTGCATTGCAAGTGTCTGGTCTTGAAATCAGCTTGATTAAAGATGTGACACCTATCCCTCACAACGGATGTCGCCCACCAAAACGTCGTCGCGTTTAATTTCAGTTTTATTTTTAACTTTAATTTTTTAAGTCACAAGACTTACACGTTCGTATTAAAGTAATCAAAAGGAAGAAACACCTTGGCACGCTATAGAGGATCAATTACAAAACGCGCTCGTAACTGCGGTACCGCTTTAGACGGCTACCCTAAAACCGAGAGCATCCGTCGTCAGTACCCATCAGGTCAACACGGACAAGGTCGCAAGAAGCTATCCGAATACGCTTTGCAAATGCGTGAGAAACAACGCATTAAGTGGACATACGGCATGCAGGAAAAACAATTCCGCAAGATGTATGAAGTCTCCACTCGCAAGGTTGGCGTAACCGGTACGGTATTACTTCAAACCCTTGAAAGCCGTTATGACAATATTGTTTACCGCTCTGGATTAGTTAAATCTCGTCCACAAGCGCGTCAACTGATTGTTCATGGTCACTTTGAAGTGAATGGTAAGCGTCTTGATATCCCTTCATACCGAATGAAGGCTGGCGATGTAATCACCGTTCGCGAGAAAAGCAAAGCTGCTGTTAAAGCCACTGTTGAAGGTTTAGCACCTATCGTTCCTCACTGGATCGAAACGGATGCAGACAAGCAAACAGCCACTTTAAAGCAAATGCCTGAACGTGAAGATATTGACTCCTCATTCAACGAACAACTCGTTATTGAATTCTATTCACGTTAATGACAACAATCATTACTTAGTTACATATTACATCTCACTGTTTTAACGACCTATTGGAGGCTAACACCCGATATGGAGCATCAACTAAATATTAAATGTGTAAATACCACCACCGATGCCGATGGCAGTATTTACGGTAAATTTGAAATCGAACCACTTGAGCGTGGTTTTGGTACCACCGTTGGTAACTCTTTGCGTCGCGTTTTGCTTTCCAGCTTACCTGGTTGTGCATTAACGTCGGTTCGCTTTGAAGGCATTACCCACGAGTTCACCAACATCCCTAACGTGGTTGAAGATGTTCTTGACATCATGCTAAACCTCAAAGGTATCGTACTGAAGTCCACCTCTGATGAACCTCAGTACTTACGCTTAGACGTTGATAAAGCGGGTGAAATTTACGCTGGTGATATTGAAGTACCGGCTGATGTAAAAATCATCAACCCTGACCGTCACATCTGCACCATTAGTAAAGGTGGCAGTGTTCACGCGGTTATGACAGCTGAGTCAGGCACAGGTTACTTACCAGCTGAGCAATCACCAAACAGCTCTGTTGATACATTGGCCATGGATGCCGTGTTTATGCCAATCCGTCGTGTTTCCTACTATGTGGAAGACACACGTGTTGGACAACGCGCTGACTACGACAAGCTGACCCTTGAAATCTGGTCAAACGGTAGCTTCGACGTAAGCTCTGCTATCAGCCAAGCTGCTAACCACATTATTGAGCACATGGTGCCAATCGCTTCCTTGAGCGGTATCCCTACTTTGGTTACCCAAACTCAGGTTGAAGAAAAAGAAGACGAAGTGGAAGCACCAAACATCTCTATCGAAGATTTGGAATTGTCAGTACGTGCATTCAACTGCTTAAAGCGTGCTAACATCAACAGTATTTCTGAGCTTCTTTTGAAGTCTGAGAACGACTTGTTGAACATTAAAAACTTCGGTAAGAAATCCTCTGATGAAGTCATTGAGCGCTTACAAGCCTTTGGTTTAGACCTTAAACCAAGTC
Source organism: uncultured Vampirovibrionales bacterium (assembly GCA_964351765.1). Lineage (GTDB taxonomy): Bacteria > Cyanobacteriota > Vampirovibrionia > Vampirovibrionales > Vampirovibrionaceae > CAYGPY01. The sequence continues at coordinate 1,331 of CAYGPY010000164.1, read as the reverse complement.
CTGCTGATGCTGAAATGGAAATCATCTAATTTAACTTTTTATTTTTTGTAGAAACATAACGATCTAAAGGAACTGCACGATGCGCCATCGTAATAAACTGAAAAAACTAGGCCGTGCTGCTGACCAACGCAAAGCGATGATCCGTAGCTTAACCACTAGCCTCTTCACCCATGATGAGATCACCACCACCTTAGTGCGTGGTAAAGTGCTTCGTCAACATGCGGATAAAGTGGTTCGTTTGGCTAAAAAGGGTGACCTTAACGCTATTCGTCAGGTCGCTAAAATGATTCATAACCAAAAAACAGGTATCACTATCCCTGATGTAGGTGATAAAGAGATTCCTGAAACGGTTTTGCGTCGTATCTTCCGTACTGTAGCGCCTCGTTTTAAAGAGCGTAACGGTGGTTATACTCGCGTGATTCCTGCTCCTCCACGTCGTGGTGACAATGCCCCTATGGCCATTGTTCAATTATCGGACTAACTTGGCTAAGAAAGATGCACGCCGTCTTTTAAGTGCCATTTGATTATGACGAAAGAGAAGCAAACCTATACAAAAAAACAACCCGTTGATTCGTCTTTGTATAACGAAGACCAAATTCAACGGGTTGTTTTGCTTTTGCAATATCTGGGTAAAAATTATCACGGAAGTCAAATGCAGCCTGAGCACGCAACCATTCAAAGCGAATTGATGGCTGTGCTGGCACAGTTAAACCTACCCTATTGGAGCTTGGCTTTAAGTGGGCGCAATGATGCCGGGGTGAACGCCTATGGTCAGATTGCCCACTTTAACTTACCCAAAGACTGTCCGGCAACAGATGATACCAACAAGCTACTCACATCACTTAACGCGCTTTTACCCAATGATATTAGTATCAAGCGCATTAAAATACACGCACCGCTTGATTTTCATTCTCGCCGGAGTGCCACGCATAAGTGGTATCGCTATCGCGTTCTTAACACGCCTCAACCTTCGGCTTGGTTACCTCCTGACGCGATTTGGATGAAACGTCCCCTGAATGTAGAAAAAATGAATGAGGCCGCCCAATATATTAAGGGATGTCACAATTTTAAAAGCTTTAAATGTACAGATACTGCTGTAATTAAGGATGTTTGTGATATAGTTTATGGACGTGTTTATCAGGATGGCAACTTTGTCATCTTTGATGTTGTTTCTGACCGTTTTTTGTATAAAATGGTAAGGAACCTCACTGGGCTCCTTCTTGACATTGGCAACGATGAAAAAGACCTGCCTTCGGATACAATCATCAAGGTGTTAAACGAACGAGATCGCACGGTGGCGAGTGCCACAGCTAAAGCCAAAGGCTTATCAA
>CAYGPY010000163.1:0-6633 GCA_964351765.1 uncultured Vampirovibrionales bacterium | reverse complement strand
GAATCACCCCGTGTGTTTGAAAAAACCAAAGATTTTCTTACCCGCTCTAAAGATCTCGTGTATTACACCCCCTTGGAAAACGTTGCTATTTTTCCTGTGTTTAAGGATGGCCCACGCAAAGCATTTTGGGATATGGCCAAGTTAGTTTCCAGAGAGTTTGCTAGCGAAATTGAGACCTCTATTCCGGGTACGAACGTATTGCATCCTATTTTTACACCCGATGAATTGCGCTTAAAAGGGCTGGATCGTTTGTATGAAAAAATGATGCGCTCTTACGTTGAGGGTGGTCGCCCGGAACCTGTTTCGACAGGGTATTTGTTAGGGCAGTTATCTACCCCGGACAAGCCAATTTCACGTGTTATTTTTGTGGAAGCTGATTTTGATTTGAGTAATCCGCATAGCCCTAAGGGTTTTACCGGCTTACTAAGCCGAGCACGTAATGTGTTGGACGATAGTATGCCAAAGACATCAAAGTATTACGTACGTTCACGCGTGCAGGTGTTTGACACCGAGCAAGACTCGATGCCCATGTTATGGGGCAAAAGCTGGCGTAAGTCCGTTCGGGCTGATGATTTTTATAACATGACGCCTTCTGTTTATTCGGATGGGGACTCGCAACGGGCGTTTGGCCGTGCGGCAAGACTGATGACACGAGATATGATGCTTGTGGCACCCAAAGAAGCTTTGATGCAACGCAATGTTGAAACAGGCGTTAAAGCAAAGCTTGCGGATAAGTCGAATAAATAAACCTAATATATAAACCTAATAAATTAGGCATGCTTTTTTTAAAAAACATGCCTTAAAAACGACCTTGTGATGAGGTCGTTCTGATGATGTTTGATTTTCTCTCTCTCATAGCGTGCACAGCTTAGATATAGCAGTGGCTAAATATAGCCGACTGGGATTGAGCCGAATCGATGTCAGCTCACTCGTGCTTTTATTCTCAGTGAATGTTGACAGTCACTGATGTGCAGATTGGGTTACAGGATAGTACGATTATTGCTTTCCTGACCTTTGATGTAATGACGGAGGGCTTCACGAATAAGCTCGCTGCGTGAGCGCTGTTCATCATCGGCCACGCTGTCAATTTCATCCAGAAATTTTTCAGGAATGGAAATCAATACCCGTGTACTTTTTGCTTTGGACATAATGAAGGGTTTCCTTTTGGATCAAATAGGTTTCATTAAATGGTTTAGATTGGTTTGGATTTTTAAAATCGTGTTTTCGTGTGATTCGTCAGGGAAGCGTTTAGATTGAGTCAATCGATTAATCTAATAAGATTGAATTCAAAATATCGGCGCTCGTTAATTCAGGAGCATCTTTACGCTTGATATAGGAACGTAATGCTTGACGAATTAATTCACTGCGAGTGCGGTGCTCGTTATCGGCGATTTCGTCGATCAGGCCGAGAAAATCTTCGCGCATGGAAATAAGTACTTTAGCCATAATGGTAAGTGTCCTTCTGTATTTAATTTTGTCACTAACTATATATATGAATAAATTGATATTCGGCACGTAATGCTCGCGTGAGCATGACCGAAACCACTTGAATCTTGAATAAATCTTGAATTCTTTTGGGAATGCTCGATTGGACTTGAAATGCTGTACTTGCTTGATTAGCCTAGTTTTAGGGGATACAACAAGTCCTGTAAGTAAATAAAAACATTTAACACAGCAAAATTGCCCCTAGGCGTTATCTTGTTACAAGCTGTTTACATCGACAAATGCAATATAAACGATGGCCAGTGTATATCTATCAGGTTTGTTGTGGATATAGCGGGTGTTTCTGCAGACGGAATGTCCTCAAGGGGTTGATCAATATGACGTGACTAAATGCATCGGGAATGAGTGCTAAGCTCCACCACATAGACGAAGTGTTTCTCCTATAAATATAGTGGTTAGGGGCTATGTGATATAATCAGGGTACTATTAAGCGCAGGACTACCTCACGTTTTAAGTTTTTTAGTCTGTTTGTTTTGTTTACCCGTGTTTTACCTGTAGTGTTTGTCTACATGTTTACGAATAGAGAGATTCATCGATTATGAAAAAGAACCAGTCTACTGGCATGTTTATCCTTGGTGCCTTATTACTTATTGTTTTATTGGCCTCTAGCCTTTTGGCGGATACCTCGGCTCTGATTGAAACTGAAGTGAGCTTCTCCCAATTCATGACGAATGTTGAGAATAAAAAATATACCAAGGTTGATATTATTGGCGAAGTAGCGCTGGCAAAGCTTTCTCCGGACTATTCGAGCTCTCAAACATCGACCTCGGGTAGTTCGACCTCCGAGAGTTCCGCTAGCTCTGTGGGTGATGAGAGTTCATCAACAGGCTCCTCTTCAAGTGAATCCGCGTTGATGAAGACAAAACAAGAAGAACGCCATAAAGTTATTCTGCCTGAAGGTAAGGGCTCTGAATTGTTGGTTCCTGTTTTACAAGCCAACGATATTGAATTTGAATTTAAAGAGCCGCAATCCTCAGGGCATTGGCTCAATATTTTAACCACTTTATTTATTCCTCTTATTATTCTTGTCTTCTTTATTATGATCTTGCGTAACGCTCAATCCGGTGGCTCACAAGCGATGTCGTTTGGTAAGAGTAAAGCCAAGATGCAAATGGACAGCAACGTTAAAGTTAAATTTACTGATGTTGCGGGTATTGATGAAGCCAAAGCGGAATTAGAAGAAGTGGTGGATTATCTTAAAAATCCTGAGCGCTATCAAAAGCTTGGTGCCAAAATCCCTAAGGGTGTGCTTTTGGTGGGTTCACCCGGTACAGGTAAAACCTTGCTGGCTAAGGCCGTTGCGGGTGAAGCGGGTGTTCCGTTCTTTACCATTAGTGGTAGTGACTTTGTAGAAATGTTTGTTGGTGTAGGTGCCAGCCGTGTTCGTGATTTGTTTGAACAGGCCAAGAAGCATTCACCGTGTATTATCTTTGTGGATGAGATTGATGCTGTAGGTCGTCAACGTGGCGCCGGTATGGGTGGCGGCCACGATGAACGTGAGCAAACTCTAAACCAATTGCTGGTTGAGATGGATGGCTTTGATCCGCATGCCGGAACCATTGTATTGGCTGCAACCAACCGTCCTGATATTTTGGATAACGCCTTGTTGCGTCCGGGTCGTTTTGACCGTCAGGTGATGATTGATCGCCCTGATGTAAAAGGCCGTGAAGAAATTTTACGTGTTCACTCTAAAGGCAAACCAATGAATGAAAACGTGGATTTGAAATTATTGGCAAAGCGCACACCGGGCTTTACGGGTGCGGATTTATCCAACCTGCTAAATGAAGGTGCGTTAACAGCAGCACGTGATGATAAAACAGAAATTGATATGGATGACATCGAAAACTCGATTGAGAAAGTGATGGCGGGTCCTGAAAAGAAATCAAAAATCATTAGCGAAAAAGATAAAGAGATCACCGCGTTTCACGAAGTGGGACACGCGCTTGTGGGTATCTTAACACCGGGTTGTGACCCTGTACGTAAAGTATCCATCATTCCTCGTGGTATGGCACTCGGCCTAACGTGGACCATGCCTGATGATGACAAGGTACACGTAACACGAAGCCAGATGATTGCTCAAATTGCGATGCTGCTGGGTGGCCGTGTTGCCGAAGATATTGTGTTTGGTGATGTGACCACAGGTGCGAGTAATGATTTAGAACGCAGTAGTGCAGTGGCTCGTAAGCTGATTACCGTTTACGGTATGAACGACAAACTTGGACCTGTTACTTATGGTAAGCGTAACGAGCACGTGTTTATGGGCCGTGACTTTGGTACCGAGCGTGACTATGGTGAAGAAGTAGCAACCACTATCGATCGTGAAGTAAAAGATTTGGTGTTGAAGCAGTATGAATACGTTACTAAATTACTTACTGACAACCGAGACATGTTAGATCGTGTGAGTAAGGTACTGCTTGAAAAAGAGACCATTGATGAAGATGAATTAAAAGACATGATGGATGACGTGCTTGAAGAGCGCGGTGAAAAGCGTATGTACAACATCAGCAGTCGTCCTAAAAAAGGAAGCAAAAAAGACGATGCTGATGAGGAGTCGACCGTTTCTTCTGAGGCGTCAAAAGATAAGCCAGAAGAAAAGAAGGTTGATGCTACCGATGCGGATGCCGATGTAAGTACAACAAAGGCATCGACCGATGAGCCTCCACAAGAACGTACGTCGGCAGCTAAAGACGAATCGTCCTAGATTATTTGATTTAGAATTTTAAAAGAGCGTTACGAGATCCTTTTCGTAACGCTCTTTTTGTTTTGTGTTATGGGTGTCTTCACATAGATCTATCCACGATTTTCGCCTACAATAGCACTCATAATTGTTTTATTTCTATAGAGAGAAACCCTGCGCTATGAGAATGTCCAAACTGCTTGCCCCTACACTACGTGAAACCCCTGCTGAAGCTGAGGTTGTTAGTCACCAGCTCTTGATTCGGGCTGGGTATATTCGTAAGGTGGCCAGTGGTATTTATAACTACCTTCCCCTGATGTGGCGTGTTATCCGCAAGGTAGAAGACATTGTGCGCGATGAGTTGGATAAGGCGGGCGCTCAGGAGCTATTGATGCCGATTCTGCAACCCGCAGACCTGTGGATTGAATCAGGCCGTTGGGACGTGTATGGCGATGAACTTGTACGTCTTAAAGATCGTCACGAGCGCGATTGCGTGTTGGCACCTACGCATGAAGAAGTGATTACTACCATTGCTAAAAACGAAATTAAATCTTATAGAGAGTTGCCCATCAATCTGTACCAGATTCAAAACAAGTACCGTGATGAACGTCGTCCTCGTTTTGGCTTGTTGCGTGGTCGTGAATTTATTATGAAGGATGCGTACAGCTTCCACCGTGATGAAGACGATTGCGATAAAGAATACAACGTGATGGCCAAAGCGTATACCGAAATTTTTAAACGCTGTGGTTTAGAAACCGCGATGGTACGAAGCGATAGCGGTGCCATTGGTGGTAGCGTGAGCCACGAGTTTATGATGCTGACCGGTCACCAAGAAGACGCACAACAAAGCGGCGAGAACGATGTCTACTTCTGCGAAGGCTGTGGGTATTCGGCTAACGGTAACCGTGCTGAGAGTATTATCCCTGATTCAACGCAACAAAGTGTGTACGACAAAACCGAAGTGATGGACACACCCGGTGCAACCAGTATTGACTTGCTGCATAAGAAATTTAAAATGCACCCAGAACTCATTTTAAAAAGCCTGATCTACATGGTGGATAAAGAACGTCCTGTGATGGCTTTGATTCGCGGTGATCTGGATGTAGAAGAAATCAAATTAATGAACGCAATGGGCGGTAATGAAATTTGGATGACGACTCCTGAGGAACTCAAAGAATTATCAGGTTCGAGTAAAGGCTTTATTGGCCCGGTTGGCTTACCAGAGAGCATGACGATCTTGGCTGATGAGAGCGTGCGCCCTATGAAAAACTTTTGTGTGGCCGTCAATGAAATTGATAAGCACATGGTCAATGCCAATTGGGATACCGATATTCCAACACCAACAACATTTGCTGATATTCGGACAGCGCGCGTTGGTGATGCATGCCCTGAGTGTGAAAAACCATTAAAGATGACCCGTGGTATTGAAGTGGGAAATATCTTTAAGCTCGGTACCAAATACTCCGAAGCGATGGGTGCCACCTATAGTGAAGAAGACGGCACCGATCGTCACTTTACGATGGGTTGTTATGGTATTGGTATCAGCCGGACAGCGGCTTCAGCTGTAGAACAGTTCCACGACAAGTGGGGCATTATCTGGCCGATGGCCATTGCACCGTATCAGGTCTCTGTGGTGCCGGTTAACGTGACTGATGAAGCACAGATGAGCATTGCTGAGCGCTTATACGAACAATTAAAAGCAACGGGCGTTGAGGTTGTTCTGGATGATCGTGATGAACGAGCTGGTGTTAAGTTTAAAGATTCTGATTTGATTGGCTTCCCGATTCGTATCACGGCGGGTAAAAAAGCAGGCGACGGCATTTTAGAAGTGAAAATGCGTGATGCTGATAAAGCTGTGGATATGCCTGAAGCCGATATCCTGCCTTACGTGCTTAAACAAATCGATGAGTGGCAACCCAGCGCCAAGCAGTTCATCGAAGCCTAGTTGTTTTATTAGGGTTTGGTAAGGATGTACAAATGATACGACTTATGTACGAATAACGTCGTAAACACTATAATGTCAGTAGTGAGAGCGCTTTTTTGAGGGTGCGCCAAACAATTGAAAAAACCGGTAATGAATAATCAATGAGGGGATTTATTGATGCAGGGATTATCGAACCAGAGCAATTTTAATGTGGCGTCTTTGGCACAAGAGACATCAGCGCCTAAGTTAAAGCTGTTGAAATTTGCAGCCAACTACTTTTTTGACACCGAGTTTATCGACGATGATTTTGTGAGTATTGGTGCGGTGCGTGATGATGGTAAAACGTTTTACGCCGAAAGTAGTGAAGCCGATTTAAGCAAGGCCGGTAGTTGGATTAAGAAAAACGTGATTGTTTGGCTGGGTGAAGGTGCCAAAATTGGCAGTGACGCCCTTCAGACAACAAAGGCCGAAATTGGTGCTAAGTTTGCCGAGTTTGTTGGCGACGATCCAGACGCACACTTCTTTACCA
>CAYGPY010000162.1:0-6676 GCA_964351765.1 uncultured Vampirovibrionales bacterium | reverse complement strand
GTTTTACAGACCTGTGTCATTGGCGGTATAAAACAGTGAAAAAACGGATACTATCTGATGGGTTTGCTTTTCTTCTTAAACCACGACAACGCCGAAACGTTTTCTCCACTTGATTCAAACCACATCTCTAAACTGAATGTTAACAAATTATATCAACATACCCCCGTCCTCCGCAGGTTTTCAGAGGCAAGTCCACCTATATGGTGGAGGCATTGTTTTCAGAGCAACCTCAAAAGCACCTAATAACAGGCTTTTAGCATTCGGTAAAAATATACTCTCTAATACACCTAGAGGAGGGATAAAACCCTTTACTGGCATGTGTTTACGTTATGCTCAGCATCACAACGAACACGCTAACGACCCTACATTTGGTTTAAAATCGACAGGTTTTTCTTAGCAATACTCAAGTTTTGATCAGTTCCGGAAATAGGTTTAGAAGAACGCTGAACTTCCGAGAATAGGTTCACGGCCTCTTGATAGTTTGTTTTAGCAGCCTTGTAATTCTTCTCTTTAATAAACTGATTGCCCTGATTAATCAACACGCCACCCAAATTGTATTTAACATCATTACGCGTATTCGATAAGCGGAGCGCCTTACGATAATAGCTAATGGCTTGAGGATAGTTACGAGCCTGTTGGTACTCAACGCCCTTATTATAGAGTTCTAAATATTGCTTGGTCTGATTCGCCGACATATTACCTGCATTCGACACATCCGCATCAAGCTTGTATAAAAGACGGATGGTGTTGGTATCACGCGTTGTTAAACGAGCCGATTGATTGGTATTGGAAGCGTAATACATCAAGTCACCTTGATAAGGACTGTGCCCTTTAATCCCAATAGCATGGCCAAATTCATGAATCACCGTTGCTTTGAGTTCTTCGGTTGGAATCGGCATCTGGCCACCAGGGTAATGCGTCGCCAACGTCACGTCAGAACGCACCAACATATCACCCACAAATTGATACGGGCTTACACCCAAGATGTTATCTTTAAAATTTTGTTGCCACGACACCACAATATCAGCTTGATCTTTATAGTTCGTATAGCTAAACGACAACGCGCCCATCGTGGCTCGATTCCAAGTCGACATAGCACGCGTAATGTAGCTACGCATAATGGTTTTATAGCCCGTCACATTTTTAGGAGGCGCCACATACACCTTTAAGTTACGTTTATTAAAACGCACGATTTTACCGTGAGAAATAATGTAAGGCAGGTAATTTGTTTTTGAATTTCGATTGGCTGCCTTCATCACTTGATTAGCCTTACCGCTATTACTAACCTGCGTAATTTGGGCTTTGGTTAAAATAGCTAAATTCTTTTGCGCCTTTTGCGCCATCGGATCTGTCGTTGGAAGCATCTGCATGACCATCTGAAAGGCTTGTCGAGCCGTGTCCATTTTTCCGGCTTTGGCACTGGCGTTAGCAAAATAAAAGACACGCTCAGCATCACGTGGTTTTTCTTTGATCGCTGCATTTAAATACGTCATGGCTTCAGGATATCGTTTTTGATGATAGTAAGCCTTACCCGTTGTGTAATTATCAGCCAATACAGGCAACGCTGTCGATACAATGAGTACAAGACTCAATAAAATAGCCATCACAGAGGTATAAATAAAGCGTTTTGTATCCAACATCAAACTCAATCCTTTAAGCCATCACAACGATAGCGGTATTAGTCAACTCAATTGAAACCAGCTTAAAAAGCCCGTTACAAGAATGTCGACAGTAACCCCAGTCAGCTTGAATCTAGGTTAAAAAACATTACAGAGCCGTAACAAAACAAACTTAAAAAACCTCTAAACACTCTGAGGAGCTCTATTAGAACCCGTTAAGCATTTCGACGCGTTGAACGCGGCGAATTTGTTCCTGTATTGCCATTACCAGCACCACCAGCAATCGAGTCAAACAACTCGCTGGCACTTTCCATATCCTCTTTCAACAGCACCAAGAACTGCTGCAACTCGTCATCATTTAAGTCAAAGTAGTCCAACACATCATCCGAGAAGAAATCACGACTGTACACGCCACTGTTCTCGTATTGCACGGTAGCCATTTGATTGGCGAGTGCAACAAGGTACACCAAGTTTTGGCAATGCTCCGCTTCAGACGGTCTATGGTGATGGGCGATCACCTCGGTAATACCCACAGGCAAACGCCATTTTTGCGCTAAAGATAAGCCAATTTCAGTGTGACTCACACCCAAGGTTTGGTATTCTGTATTCTGAAAAGCAAGGCCGTGGATACGAATGCGTTGTTTTCTTGCGGCCATTAGCACTTCAACATAATCACGACCAAAATACACGTCTAAAACAACCTTACCAATATCGTGCAACATACCGGCACTAAAGGCTTCATCCACATCGGTCATCTTAAAGGCTTGACCCAACATCCGAGCCGCCACAGCCGTTCCAAGAGAGTGCTCCCAGAATTGACGGTGGTCCAAGCCCCGTTCTTGCTCGCGGCCTTCAAACATTTTAAAAATACTGGCACTCAACACCAAGCCACGCACGGTATTAAATCCTAAAATCATAATCCCGTGCTGAATCGAAGCAATTTGACGATTAAAACCATACGCAGCCGAATTGACCATTCTTAAGACTTTTGAGCTCAAGCCTGGATCGTAAGAGATCAGTTCAGCAATACGAGAAGCAGGTGTATTGGCATCACTGAGCAATTCAATAATTTTACCCACCACTTCAGGCAACGAAGGAATATCCCGAATACGTTTCAGGACAATCTCATGTTTTCCGCTTGTAAATTTTTCGTTCAAGCTAGGAGGATTCCAAAATTAAGTAATTAAATGAGTAAAATAAATAACCGTATTTTTATTTTTTAAGCACGCTGAGCGGAATCAAACAACCGGTTGAGTACAAACCGGTTCACCGGTTTCACAACAACATCAAGTTGCAATTCATCAACACGATTTAAAAATCGATTTTGACGCTGTTCGGAAATACCAAACAAATTTGCTGGGATACTCAACACCACGTGCTCTAATTGTGGGCAATGCACTTCAATAGCATCCAGCAAACTAAACACATCGCCCGCTAAGGCAGCACCATTGGTGGCATCAATATTGGTTTCAAAATCAATCACAAGCACTTGCGGGCGATACTTTGAAATTGACCACGCAAGATGATCCACCTTACGCACAGGGTGTAGCTTTCCAATATAAAAGCCACAGGCTTCTAAGCAACGGACTGTTTTTTGGATATTACGAGAATCACCATCAAGTACAAGTACTGATTTTTCTTCGCGAATGGAACGCTGAACAGGGTGCACGACCCCATACTGACTGAGTGACGATACCTCTGGGTCTTCATCAAACTCATTGACTTGTGTCCATTCCAACAAATCTGGATCAACCATGGTGTCTTCTAAATCATCCACACCCGCAATACCAGACATGCCAGTTTCAATGGATGTGGTGTTTGCAGGAAGGACAACGGGATCCTTTAAATAAAACTGACCAGGCTTAATCCCGTGACGAATTAAACGGGGTAAATCAGACGAGGAAATCTCTGTACCGGCTTTTAATAACAGCACGGTTTTTCCAGCGTCATAAATATCTTCTCGACTCACCAATACAGGCTGAGCAGAATACGCTGGCATGCTAGAAGCATTATTATTACTAGAATTAAAACCTTTAAATAGTTTCATGGTATTGAACCTCCTGTTCATAACGACCTTAACGTGTTTCGGCTCGTACATCACTATCAAATCCGTGATTGCAGTGTAAAAGCGCCGTTAAAAATCTGTATTCGTATAGTCTTTCTATCGACACAATCAGTAGAAAGCTGGAGGTAAAATGAAGCTAAACCCATCATACGGATGAGCTATTTAAAAAAATCTCATCTTTCTAAGGGAGATTCCTCAATCGGTAAAACACATCCTTTAGAAAGAAACCGTACACCAAAAAACACCGCCATACATGATCAAAGCGGTGATATTAAACGACGGAATGAATGATTAGTTATTATTAGATAATTGATTTTGTAAACCAGACAACGCAGCCCCTTGCTGTTGGTATCGGCCAATCAAGGTTTCCATCGCTGTAAACTGCTGTCGGATTCGCGCTTCTTTCAGTTCAAGCCTATCTTCGGCACGCGTTACAGAATCATTAATCGACTCAATACGTGCATCAGCCGAAGTATTATACGCAGCAAACACGCCATCAAAGCCAGTTGTGGCAACGGTACCCGTTGCGCCTTCAACCACAGTTTTAAGCTGCGTGAAAATACCATCATAGCCATCATCAGCCGTGGTCGCTTTAAACAGATTACGAACGGCCTCTGGGTCATTGGCTAAAGCAGTCGCGAACTTAGCTTCATCAAACACAAAGGTACTTGAGGCTGAAGAGGCACTACCCGTAACAGCGCCCGTCGATATACCCACAATAGGCATACTATCGACAGCAGTACCCGATAAAGCAGGCACATTGGTCGTAACGAGCTGACGCAACTGCTGACGTAAGCGAATAAACACTTGCTCACCGGTTAATGGCCCATCGTTTTCAGCATCAGTTTGCTCATCAATATACGAAATAACTTGGTTGATATCCGAGACAAACTGACCAATCGCATCGGTCAAGGCATCGACATCTTGATCAACAGAAATGGTAATGGTGTTACCCGGATCCGCGCTTTCCAAATTAATGGTAACACCCGCCAAGCCGGTAATGGCCTCAGACACACTATTGGTAGGGCTCGATAAAAGGTTACCATCAAGATTAAACGTGGCATTCACCCCTGCCGTTTGTGAGGTCGTGGAGTTTCCTCCCACAATCAAACCCATGGACTCTAAAAAATTACTGCCTGTGTCTTGCAATAGAATCAGGTTACTACCCGCATCATCAGCAGATAATTCAAAGGCGTTGTTCACCATATCAAAACTGGCTGTAACACCCGCTGAAGAGGTGTTAATCTCATCAATCAAATCGGTCATCGATTTACCAGTGGTATCAAAACTAACGCCGTTAATTTCAAACGTGCCATCAACCACAGGTGTATTTAAACCCGCAGCCGCTGTAGAGACACCTGCTGACAGATCAATTTGAAGCAGGTCCCGTGTGGCCGTATAAGAATCTTCGGCACCTGCCGTAAAACTGGCATTAAACATACCCGAAATCTGAAGAAAGTTAGTGGTATCCGCACCCGAACCAAAACTAACGGTCGTGCCCGAAGGGGCATACACTTCAATGTTCCCGCCAACCATCGTTGGTAGTGTTACAGCACCACCAGTTTCTGTGTCAATCGCGGTTTTAATCCGGTTAAACACATCGGTCATCGTGTCACCAGAGGCCACACTAATTGAGTACGCGTTACCGTCAACAAATATATTAAAATCGCCGTCTGTAACAACAGCATTACCAATATCACCCACTAAAGAGGCACCAGTAATGTTTTGCCCTACTGGCGAAACACTCCCGGCAGTAGTGGAGGTAGCTAAACTAACTACCTCAAGCGTATGTGAGCCAATCGTGGCGTCATCGGTAACCGTAAGCGATGCAATCGAATCGTTGGATGAGGAGCCTGTTTTGGCTCGAAATAAATCTTTATCAGAACTCAGTAAACCCGATGTGGCTGTAAGCGATGTAATCGAATCCAGCAGGGTATTAACACGGGCTTCAATATTACTAACAATCGATTTCTCAAAACTAATGTTGGTTGCCCGCTCTTGCATCAGCTGAATAGGTCGGCGTTCAAGGGCAATCAGCTGCTCAATGATGTCATTGACCGGCAGTCCTGAGTTAAATCCTGAGAGTTGAATACCCATAGTAGGTTGTATTCCCTTCAATTACAAAGATAAAGTTCTGGGTTTCAGAGCGCTTCACTCACATTGAAGCCATTTATCTTCTAAATCTTGTTTTTGCAATTAGTTTCTATCCAATTTTGGTGATGTTGATCTATAACGACTCGATAATAATCTATCGGCAATTATGCCAAAACATTTAGGGTTAATCACAATATTTCGATCGTATTTCGAACTAATTGGCTCAAAAATCATCAAAAAAGAGCAGTTTTTTGGGTCTTTTTTGAAGTTTTTGGGGGCATTTTTAAGCTGTTTTTACTTAAAAATACGTTGTTTTTTGGCCAATTTATGGCAGATCTCTCTACGTTATAGGGGTGGCATTGTGTTACCTACCCTGATTATGATCGATTTTGGCGCAACTTGTTATCCTACAGTCGGTTGAGATATCCAGAATAACTAAAGCACTCTTACAGTAAGCCTTTAAGCCCTCCCGAAGCCTTTCCGATGTAAAAACTTTGTAACAGTAAGCCGTATATCTGAACGTTTTCTCCTTCAGGGCGTTTTTCTATATATAAGACCCTCATAGTTATGCGTTATTCACACGATATCGCCCTTGGGAATCGACGTTACCAGAGTTAAACAAACTTAAAGAACAGACCACCGTTTTTTGAAGTAATCACGTGTTTGTAGTATCGTTTTCACATCGATTTGGGTTTACTGGTTTCTGGGAAGTTGCCGGTCTATTCATCGCCTTTGTTGAAACCCGAACCTTACACGTACAGGATTTCAACCCAATGCACACTTCTTTATTACATTTTTATTAATTAGCTAGTTAACCAATAGGGGTTTCTATTTATGTCAGGAATTGTTGACGTAAAACGTAAGTCATAATTATCGAGACTTACACGCAAAAAAAATA
>CAYGPY010000161.1:0-6689 GCA_964351765.1 uncultured Vampirovibrionales bacterium | reverse complement strand
GTTAATACCAACACAGCAACCTTTAGTCAAAAACGCCGACACCAAGCCCCCGAAGCCGATGCGCTTCGTAAAGGGTGTGGCTGGGGCAAACAAGACACCGATAAATACTGGATTTTAGTCGAGACAACACAAGGCGACTCGCACCCGGGCTCGATTCATCTTGGTGACTTGGCCGAATTTGTAGACAAAGGCATCGTCTCCAGAGGCGGCACGCCATCGCATTACACCTGCACCGATATTTGTGACGGCATTGCTCAAGGCACTGAAGGCCAACACTACAGCCTCCCATCACGTGAAGTGATGTTGATGGCCAGTGAAATGCACGCCAATGCAGGCCATCACGATGGGGCTGTATTCTTATCGGGTTGTGATAAGTCCTTACCCGCACACCTACTTGCAATGGTGCGATTAAATCGCCCCGCCGTTGTGGTGCCCGGTGGTGTAATGGAAGCTGGCCCTGAAGGATTCACTCTTGAAGGCGTTGGAACACTCTACGCTAAAAAACGCCGTGGTGAACTCAATGACGCCGACTATGATTTTCTAAGTAGCTCGGCATGTCCTTCGGCTGGAAGCTGTGCTTTTTTTGGCACCGCAGCCACCATGCAATTGTTGAGCGAAGTGCTCGGCTTAGCCATGCCTTCAACAGCGCTTATTCCAGCACATCTTAATGCATTAAAAGATGCCGCTCGTGAAGCAGGCAAACGCGTTGTGGATTTGATTGAAACAAACCTGTGCCCCAAAGATATTGTGACTGCCGAGAGTATTGATAACGCGCTGATCGTCCACGCGGCAACCGGTGGTTCCACCAATGCATTGATTCATTTAGCGGCGCTGGCTCGTGAGGCGGGTGTGCCATTTTCATACGAGCGCATTAACGAAATCAATAAAACCACACCGTTTATTTTAAACCTAAAACCCTCAGGTAAATTCACCAGCGATAAAATCTGGTATGCCGGCGGGGTGTACCGTATTATCAAAGAACTCAAAGATCATTTAAATCTGGATGCCAAAACCGTCACCGGATTAACACTTGGTGAGAACTTAGAAATTCTCGAAAAATCGAATCACTTTCAACAGATGCCTCGTTTCTTAAGTAACTATGGTGGCGTGGTTGAGGATATTATCAAACCCGTCAACGATCCATTGCGCCCTGAAGGTGCCGTGCGCATTTTGTTTGGCAACATTGCCCCCAAAGGTTCGGTCATTAAAACCTCAGCACTCGCTGAAGATATCACCACATTTGAAGGACCGGCACGCGTGTTTGATGACCAACACATTGCACTCGACGCTATTTTATCGGGGCACATTAAAGCTGGGGACGCTATCATTGTTCGTTACGAAGGCCCTGCCGGAAGTGGTATGCCCGAACAGTTTTATGTGACCGAAGCCATTGCGAGTCACCCGATTTTGTCACGGTCTGTTATGCTGATTACCGACGGTCGGTTCAGTGGCGCCACCCGTGGCCCAGCCATCGGACACGTCTCCCCTGAAGCAGCTCATGGTGGACCCCTTGCGTATCTTCGAGATGGGGATCGCATCAAAGTGGATATTACAAAAGGCAGTCTTGATCTTGTCCCCCCTCTCGATTTATCATCAGAAGCAGGACAAGAATGGCAAACAGATCACTCGGCAGAAACGGTTCTGGCCAAGCGGGCTGAATCCTTTAACCCAGCTGAAGACCGACCTTGGAAACATACTAGCGGATTATTAGGACTTTACACTCGCCACGCATTACCCGCGAGTGAAGGAGGCGGATTATCGACATCATAACAATTGGCGAAGCCATGGTAGAGCTCTCGTGTGAGAGTGATATTGCCAGTGCTCGCATGTTCAACAAAGCCTTTGCCGGCGACACCCTAAATACGGCGGTTGCTGCTAAACGTATGGGTGCTGAGGTGACGTTTTTAACGCGCTTTGGCCAAGATCCATTTGCCGACGCACTGAAAGAAACCATCAAAGACGAAGGTGTTAGCACGCTGGGTTCGCGTGTGGTGGCCGGTGCCAGCACGGGGATGTACATTGTCTCAGTGGACAGCAAAGGCGAACGTGATTTTCATTACTATCGCCAAAACAGTGCGGCCAGCTATATTAGTCCTTCAGATATCAATGCCGAAACCATCAAAGAAGCCAAAGTTGTTTTTGCAACGGGCGTAACCACAGCCATTTCAGAGTCCGCAAAAAATGCGGTACTAAAAGCGTTTAAAATTGCGCGTGAAAACGACATCATCACCGCCTTCGATCCCAACTATCGCCCTGCCTTATGGAAAGATGGGGGCGCTGCACTTGATGCGATGAATGAAGTGATGCCACTGGTTGATATTGTCATGCCCTCTATTCCTGATGACACAGGTAAACTGGTTGGCTTTACCCGACACGATCAAGTAATCGAATACTTTTTGTTTAAAGGCCCCAAGTTGGTTGTCTGTAAAGCAGGCGAAGAAGGGTGCTATTTGGGTTATGGTCGCACTATTGATCACGTGCCGTCGATGCCAGTAAAACCAGTTGATACAACCGGTGCGGGAGATGTGTTTAACGGCGTGTTTTTACACGCACTGAGTCAAGATAAAAGCTTGGTGGAATGTGCACGCTTAGCCAACACAGCGGCATCACTCAAAATTTTAAACCGAGGTACGCTGTCTTCGATTCCAAGCAAAGACGCCGTGTACTCACGCGTGTTTAGTGCCTACTAAAGGCGAACCGAGTTCTATTAAAACGATGCGGCAACGCTCTCAATAGAGGGCATACCGTACTGGGCAAATGTAATGATGCCTTCTTTATTCACACCATACACGGCACGCTTGTTCACAAACCCTTGGATGAGTGAGGCTTTATAATGCTTGGCGTGCTTGCCCAAGGGATCAAACAAAATAGGGAACGACAGATTATAACGCTCGGCAAACTTGTGGTGGGTTTCCCAGTTTTGGGGATTGATGCCAAACACTTCAATGTCACGCTCCCTTAAGTCGTCGTAACTATCTCGAAACTGACAGAGCTGAGTCGTACAGCCCGGGGTAAAATCAGCGGGATAAAATACCAAAATCAGGTTCTTCTCACCGGCATATTGCCCCAATGAGTGTGTGGTACTGTTCTGATCAATCATACTAAACTCAGGGGCTTTAGAGCCCACGAGGAGTAATTTTCCAAAAAGCCATTCAATCATAATAACTCTATTCTCCCTCAAATCGCCTACAAACAGGAGCGATTGACGATGATTTAATAATAAATTAAGGATTGGGCAAACGCAATCAGCATCTTGATTCAAGGCATTCATCATATTACTACAACTCAAATACAGAGAGTGTTTCAGCTTGAAGCTCTTGATTTGTAAGGCCGTTAAGGCTATAACTAGGGGTATAAATTTAGTTGTTCCAATTTCACAACCTTATATAAAATAATTTTTATTAGATAAGAGGAGACATCCCCATGGCCGTACAAATCGGAAGACCCGCACCAGAATTTACCGCTGATGCTTACCATAAAGGTGATATGACTCAAGTTTCTTTGAGCGATTACAAAGGTAAATGGGTTGTATTATTTTTCTACCCACTTGATTTCACCTTTGTTTGCCCAACCGAAATTCAAGGTTTCAGTGATAAAATTGCTGAATTCGAAAAGCTTGATGCGCAAATTATTGGTGCTAGCGTAGACAGCGTTCACTCACACAAAGCTTGGAGCGAAGGTGCTCTTGGCCAAATGAAGTACCCACTTATTTCAGACATCAGCCACCGTATTAGCCGTGACTACGGCGTATTGATGGAAGACAAAGGCATTAGCCTTCGTGGTTTGTTCATCATCGATCCTGAAGGCGTTTTACGTAGCTACGTGGTAAACGATCTTTCTGTTGGTCGTAACGTGGATGAAGTACATCGTGTTCTTCAAGCTTTCCAAACTGGCGAATTGTGCCCAGTAGGCTGGAAGCCAGGTGAGAAAACTCTTGGTAAAGCCTAAGAATTAAATTAATTCTTAGTGTAACCTAGGTGTTATTTCTAAAAACTTAAAAGAGGTGCTTCC
Organism: uncultured Vampirovibrionales bacterium; assembly: GCA_964351765.1. Classification (GTDB taxonomy): domain Bacteria; phylum Cyanobacteriota; class Vampirovibrionia; order Vampirovibrionales; family Vampirovibrionaceae; genus CAYGPY01. The sequence continues at coordinate 2,678 of CAYGPY010000161.1, read as the reverse complement.
AACGAGGTACCTCTTTTTGTTTGATATTTTCTAGAGCCTATTTATAGCGTCTCATCTAAATTCCGAACACTACCAGCATCAAAAAAAGCATCTCGAACAGCATGTTTGATTTGATCGAATAGCTGTTCGTTATCACTTCTAGTTCCGATACCGCAAAGTTTAGCCAGCCCCCAAAACACGCCATGTTTTAAATTCTGTGCCTCATGAAATGGACTATTGCTTACCAATACAACACGCGTTTTATCCTTAGAGATCATCACGTCATCGTTTCTATCCATCTCTATGGGCAAGTTTTTAAACGCGTCTGATTTAACTTCAATACGAGAAGTAAAATAGGGTTTTGGAATAAGGGGAACGCTATTAATTCTATTCATAAATCTTACTCCGTTGGATTTTTACAACTCGGCATCTAAGTCTGTAATTACACTTCGAGGGTCTCTAAAAAAGGCATCCAGCATATCAGCAAGCTTACCCTTAGTAAGGCTCTCTTCTTCTTTTAATGCTTTGTTATAAGCCGTTTTCTCTTTTTTTAATTTACCCAGCATCGATTCAATTGAGCGTTTATACCCACGAGAAAAAAGTTGCAATTCGGGATCAAACTGAGGATCAGTGGAAAGTAACTGTGTTACTAACTCATTAACTTTATCAACATCAATCAACCCAATATTCTTTCTGCTTTTACCGCTATCTTTATATATTGCATCTCTAATTTCGTCAAAGACACGCTTAAAGACATTATTTTTTGATGCATTTTGAGCCATGTTTGCACTTGAAAAATCAGAATAAAATGACTCATCACTCATCATTTCAAACATAACGTCCATCGGTTCTGTTGATTTTTTCTTTTCTTTAGGTAGTCCAGCAGGCAGCGCTTGGCCCAGTCCTTTTTTAAGCTGCTCTTTATGGCCTTTCATATCGTGATACGGTAGGCTATTTTCTAAAATCAATTCATCGCCGGCTTCATTCACCGTGATATCAAACTCACTTGAATTAACGGACTGCAACTGTTCTTTATGTGGGACCAATTGAGGCATTTTAATTTTGATACGGGCACCAAACTGGGGCATAACCATACGCATTATAATCATCTCCTTCGATCTAATTAAATCAATGATACTACGAACAAAGAACCTAAAAAACGGTATCATTAAGAAAGGTATCGCTCATCCCTTCAGAAAATACCGTTTTGTCCGATACCATACTGATAAATTATAATTTCAATTCATAATTACCCCCCATAGCTCCAGTATAGCTATCTCTGAAACCGAGTTACCGTTAAGATTGTGTTGGAAGATTGACCATGGCTAAAAATAAAGCATCCATTCCTGTTCCTGTTCTTATTGTGATTGCACTTGCTGTTGTGGCAGGGGTGGTTGGCATGTTTGCCATGAAGGCAATCAACGACCCTGCTACTCACATTTCGGCCTCAACAGGAACAGAATCCAGTGACCCAATCGCTGTAGAGAAAGCCGAAAGGCTAAAAAAGCTATCTGAACAAGCCGACGTGCATGCTGTAAAAATGCCGGGCCTACCCGAAAACTATAAGATAGAAGCCACTGTAGAAGATTTTACCTTGGCTGTAGATCCCGAAACAGGCGAAATGATGGTTTATGACGGCATTGCTGGGGTTGGTATTAACACAACTAGTGTTGAAGGCCAAATGCTGGTTAAAGAAATGATGGACATGGCCAAAGAGGCTGATGGCGGCGAGCATTCCAAAGATACTAAAAAATGGATGCGAAAAGTGGCGCACAAAGGCCTCGATTACTTAAAGCATAAACCAACCCCACTTGCCCAGGACAAGTATGATCAGTTTGAAGACACCGCTTACAATCCGCCGCCTGATTTTCTGAAATCCCCTGATTACCCAGAATACGAAGATAAACTGGATGACTATTTTGGTGGTGAGGATCCTCTTTTTGGTGGTGATCCTGATCCAGAAATGGGAGAGCTAGCTGATTCACAATCTGATGGTAGTTACTTACCACCGCCTCCTCCAGAGTTGCTTTTGCCCCCATCCGGTGATGATTTCGATGGCCCTTTTGATCGCCCATCGGGCCCCTTAGCCAGTAAACCTGATTCAAAAAAACCTGACTTTAGTGGTTCAAAACCCACTGCTGGCGGTGGTGGCGGTTCACCACAAGGCTATGGCGAATCTACCTTTAATGAATACCTTTGTAAAACAGTGGGCACGTCGTGCTATGAAGAAGCAACGACACCACCACCAAACACACCGTTACCCGACGTTCCCCCACCGCTCAGCACCGAATTTTGGGACAATCATATACCTAGTACATTTATTTCGCCCACGGCTGGTGCTAATGATTTTAATACGTTTGAAACAACCAATAACACGTTTGTCAATTATATTACCTACAATACAACCCCCGGATCGCTTGCTATTGATGTGATTCCAATTCCGGGTGATAAAATTCTCGTGTTCAATACCCTTCCAGGAACGCCTTCTGAGCTCGCCGTGCTAGAAAGCACCCTAGTGACCGAAGGAACCTCTCACGGTATTAATTTCACGTGGAGTCAAGGTAGTCTCAATGGCCCTGCCGGAGAACACCTTTCTTTTATGGGTGATTCAACAGATCCAAACCATTGGCATCCTTTTATCATCAAAGATCCCCCAGCCGATGCAACACCGCCACCTATTCCATAAATCAATTTATAAC
>CAYGPY010000160.1:0-6697 GCA_964351765.1 uncultured Vampirovibrionales bacterium | reverse complement strand
GGCTAAGGAAGTGGCGTCTGCTGTAAAAGAAAAAGAAGTGAAAACAGCAACAAAAACCAAAGAGCCTAAAAAAGCCAAGGCTGAAAACACACCTCGTAAAAAGAGCAAAGCGAATGACTCTTACCTCGATACCATTGATTCACCAAACCGCCGTGGTGGTCGTGAACGTAGTGGTGTGGACGAAATTCTGAGTGCGAACACCGGAAACGAACAAGACGGTATTGGCTCATTATTCTCCAGCCAAGGTAACACGGGTATTGCTTTAATCAACAATGAAAAAGAAAACAGCAAAGCCAACTATGGTTCGGAATCTCGAGGAACCGGTGTTGATGACCCTGTAAGAATGTACTTACGTGAAATTGGTCGTATTCCTCTTCTTAAAGCGCCTGAAGAAATTGAGTTTGCACGCTTGATTGCTGAAGGTGGTAAAAAAGGAATCGTGGCCAAACGCAAGTTAGTACAAGCCAACCTACGTTTGGTTGTTAGTATCGCCAAGAAATACGTTGGCCGTGGCATGTTGTTCTTGGACCTTATTCAAGAAGGCAACCTTGGTTTGATTCGTGCCGCTGAGAAGTTTGACCACGAACGTGGCTACAAGTTCTCAACCTATGCAACATGGTGGATTCGTCAGGCCATTACCCGTGCGATTGCAGACCAAGCGCGAACCATTCGTATTCCGGTTCACATGGTTGAGACCATTAACAAACTCAAGAAAATCACACGTAAATTGGCGCAAGAAAAAAGCCGCAAGCCAAGTGAAGAAGAACTCGCTGAAGCAATGGCCATTTCAATTTCCAAACTTCGTGACATTATCAAGGTTGCTCAGGAGCCACTTTCTCTTGAAACACCCATTGGTAAAGAAGAAGATTCTCGCCTAGGTGACTTCATTGAAGATCGTGAGACAAAGGCACCGGCTACAACCGTTGCGCACGAATTGCTTCGTGAGGACTTGTCTGAAGTACTTGGCAGCCTCTCACCTCGTGAGCGTGATGTTCTTCGTCTACGCTTTGGCTTGGATGATGGTCGCCAACGTACTCTTGAAGAGGTTGGTCAACTATTTGGCGTTACCCGTGAGCGGATTCGTCAGATTGAAGCCAAAGCCTTACGCAAACTGCGCCATCCAAACCGCAGTCGTCGCTTAAAAGAATATATTGAGTAAATAAACATTCAATCCAAACTTAAAAGAGCTGGTCGATGACCAGCTCTTTTCGTCTATACAGGCATTGTTTGTGGTTTAATAACTCTATCGAAGTACAAATACGTATACATTATTGATATCGAAGGAGTTTTAATATGATGCCCGTTCAAGCTGTGAAATTTGGTGATATTTATGCGATTACCAACCACAACTTTCAACTTCCCAATGAAGAATCAGAAGCTTATTGGCAATTCCCTGTCGGTCAAACCGAGGGTAATGTTCAAGACGCCGTTAATAAAATGAAAACACTTGCCGAAAACAACAATCTTCCTTTTGCAGACTTGGTTGTTAGCCGACCTGATGGTTACGGCGTAATGGGGTATCGCGGTGGCGGTGAAGAAGTTCGTCTTATCTTTACAGATCAGGATGCTGTTGAAATTAGTGGCCAACTTGAAGAAGCAAAACAGGTCATGATTGAAGCCGAGCAATTTCATGTAGATAACGAGCGATTAAAAAGAACTCTCATTAATCTTTCTAACATTGAAAAATACCCGCCGCGTAATGGTAAAAGTCGCCTAGCTATCTTTCTAGCTGAAAAATTCAATATTGGTTCTTATGAAAAACTAACCCCTGAACAAAAAAACAAGCGCGTGACCACACTTGAACAACAAGCTCAACTTGAAGCAGAACAACCTACTCTGCAAGCTCGCTATGATGCTGTTGTAAAACCCGTGCTAGAAACGGCTAAAAACCGATTAAAAGGCTATCTTGAAATCGATAAAGTTTTTGATAGACTATCTCAACAAACAATGAATGTTAAAACAGGTGGTGATTTCCCAACGAAACTACCAACCAGTGGATTTAGAAACCGGTGGTGGCATAGTCCTGGCTTCACTGTTAATTAACCCATCTTCAATTTAAAAAAAGAGCTTCTTCTTTCAGAAGAAGCTCTTTTAAATTATCGATAATTTATCTTATAAGAATTCGTAAACACTGAACAATGGCAGGTAGATAGACAAGGCTACAAAGCCAACGACCACACCGATAAATAGCAACATAATGGGTTCCATCATGGCCATTAGAATTTCTACTTTGTGGTTAATTTCTTCTTCTAGATACTCAAAGCATCGCTGAAGCATCTTGTCCAAATCACCTGATTCTTCACCAGAAGAAATCATCAACAGAACAATCTCAGGTACGTTACCCGTTGCCGCAAGTGACGTGGCCAAACGCTGACCCGACTGAATTTTTGTGTTCACATCATTAAACGATTCTCTAATTTGAGAGTGTGTTACGGTCTGCGTGGACAGATACAACGCTTCGGTAATAGGAATACCAGCACCAAACGACACATAAAACGTGGAGATAAACTGAGAGTTTTGCGTATAAATAATTAAGTCTTTTACAACAGGCAACTTAATTAAGATTTTATCGATCACAACTTTGCCCGAAGGACTTTTAACATATTTAATAAATAGGAAGATTAATGTCCCCAATAATGGAAACGCAATGTACCACTGGCCACGCATAAACTTACTAATCTCAAACATAATTTGCGTAATCAATGGAAGCGACACACCCATTTGTTTGTAGATGTCTACAAAAGTTGGAATAACCAATACAAACATAATGATTAATACAATGCCAACAATAACCAAAACCAATGCCGGATAAATCATAGCTGCAATGATCTTCATTTTCATTTTGTCAGCTTTAACCATCAAATCTGTTAAACGCGACATTGTTTGATCCAACTCACCACTGGTTTCACCCGCTTTAGTTACGTTGATATAAACATCGTCAAACAAGTCTTTGTGTCTAGCTAAAGCAGCACTAAAGGCCATACCGGTCATAATATCAGAGCGAATTTGCGAAATAACAGATTTGAATTTTGCGTTCTTCACAAAATTTTCGAAATACATTAATGCTTCTGTTAAGGGGATACCAGCACGTATCATCATACCAATGTTACGAGTAAAGGTAATTTTTTCTTTCGTAGAAACACCGAACATTTGGGACATTAATTGTTGAATAATGTTGCCACCATCACGACCGCCACCTTTAGAAGTCGCTTGAGTAGCTACTTTTTTCATTTTTGAAACAATCAAATCTTGATCACGCAATAACTCGCGCGCTTCACGCTCATTATTTGCGTTAATGATCCCTTTCGTCCTAGAACGATCGGATGTTTGAATTGCATGGTATTCAAAGGTTGCCATAACCGCTTACTGACCTCCGAGATTCGAGCCAAGGACACGAATCACTTCACTTAATGTTGTAGTGCCATCCAACACACGAGCACGGCCATTCATACCGAGTGTTCTCATACCAGCAGCAATCGCCGCATCCTCAATTTCCAAATCAGAGTGCGCATCGTTAATCAACTGTCGTAATTCACGATCAATGGTCATCAATTCAAAAATACCCAATCGGCCAAGATAGCCTGAATCACCACAGAGATCACATCCTGAGCCCTTATGGAGAATAATTTTTTCAGCCTGCTTATCTTCATCATAAGGGAATAGCAAACGACGTTCGTTTTCGGTTGCCTCATGAGAGACCTTACAATACGGGCAAACCGTTCGGACAAGACGTTGGGCTAGTATGCCAACAAGTGACGAGCCAATTAAGTTGGTTGCCGCACCCATTTCGATCATACGTGTGATAGTAGAAGATGTGTTGTTACTGTGAATGGTACTAAATACAAGGTGACCCGTAAGCGCAGCATGTACAGCCGCTTCTAGTGTTTCGTAATCACGAATCTCACCAACCATGATCACATCGGGATCCTGACGTAAGAGAGCACGCATACTGGTTGCAAACGTAAAATCTGCTTTAGGGTTAACTTGAGATTGGTTTAGGCCTTCAATCGTTAATTCCACTGGATCCTCAACGGTTGAAATATTTCGATCATCTTCATTAATCTGATTCAACACCGTATAAAGCGTGGTGGTTTTACCCGAACCCGTTGGGCCACATACCAGAACAATACCGTATGGCGCTTGAATAATTTGGTTGAGTTTCGTGGTTTCTTCGTCATCAAAACCAAGTGAATCAAAATCAGCAATACTTTTTGAGGGACGTAAAATACGAAGTACGATCTTTTCTCGGCCATCACCAACAGGCAGTGTGTTCACACGCAAGTTATAGTCAAGGCCTTTATATGTGATTGTAAAGCGACCATCTTGAGGTCGACGATGCTCAGCGATATCCATCCGGGACATTACCTTTACACGGGTCACAAAACTGTGTTCCATGTTTTGAGGTACATCCAAAATAGAGCGCAGAATACCATCCACACGATAACGAACCAAGTACTTATTTGTACGTGGCTCAATATGAATATCCGATGCATTTCGCTCAATAGCTTCTTCAATAATCGAGTTCACCAACTTAACAAGTGGGTTCGTCGTATCCGACATTTCGGCTTCACGGCGTTGTGCCAGAGAATCCAATTGCATTGAATCAGCCGTTGCTTGAATTTCTTGTGCCGATGAAATCTCAGAAATCAGGTTTTTGGAGCTACTAAAATCACCTAGAAACTTGGTATAGAATTCAGAGAATTCGATAAATGTTGTGACGACTACCATCGGGCGCATGCCAGTCATAAAGGTTACTTCGTCAATAGCCGCTCGGTTTGTCGGATCGGTCATCGCTACAACCAAACGACCACGCTCTTTGGCTACCGGAACAACCTCTTGCTCGCGCATAAAATCTTCGGGAAGCAATTGCAATAAATTTTTATTAGGCTCTTTTTCAGTAATGCAAACATATTTCGTTTTGTACTGAATACTAAGAGCTTTACCCAGCTGTGTTGCAGATATACGACCTTTTCTCACTAGAAAATGGCCTACTTTTTCCCCTGCTTTTTTTGCTTCTGTTAACGCTTTCGCGAGGTCATCATTTGAGATGACCCCTGCTTCAACAAGGATTTCGCCGATCCGTTTAGTTTTAGTAGGTTCCGGAGCTGCTGGTGAGCCTGGAACAACATTTGAACTCATCGAGCTGCTTCCTAAACTGCTTGCGTGAAACGATTTTGCATCATTCGTAATTGCTTCTTTTTGTCGTGTTATGTCTATGGTTTCTGGTAAAACACTGTTCTAAATAAGATTGTCTTCCATCACATAAAAATAGTGCTTCAATATTTATGTCGGTTAAAACGGGATCAAACTTAAACCTTAAGTGACGATCTCCTCCGTTTGAACCAGAGCCTCTATTTTATTCATGTCGAAATGGCGACACGAGAGGAAATTTCACTTTCTTTTTTCTCGGCGCGACATCGTCATGATAATGACTTGGCACGCTCTTAAAGGAAGGACTAGACTTATACGTTGAATAGCGTGGTGGAATAATATTAGCTGGTGTTGATAAATGCTGTTCTTCAACAACAGCAGGCGCTGCAATCACTTCTTCACCCTTTGGCTCAGGAACGGATGATGATTGAAACTCTGTTCCATTATAGACTTCGCCACTTTGAACAGGTTGCACCGACTTGTTATCTGGCAGTGGCGTAAATTCAGTTTGATTACCCATAAATTTAGGCAAGGAAACCGGTTGTACATTGCCGTAGTTAGGGTTGTTAAACTGGCCATTATTTTGATGCATTTTTTCGTCAAAATAGGAGATACCATCATCTTTTAAAATGTGTGGTGTTACCATCAATACTAATTCGGATTTCGTTTTTGTATTTGGCGCACTCGCACCAGAACTTCTAAACATCGCTCCTACAATTGGCAACTCTGAAAGAAGAGGGACTTTTCGAATATCCAATGATTCAAGTTCACGAATTAATCCACCAATAACTAGGGTTTGACCATCTTGAACGCGAACACCACTCAGCGTCATTGATCGAGAGGCTAATAACACAGCAGATGCTGCACCAAGGGGCGATGTAAATGTACTCAAAGGTTGATTCACTTGTGGTGTCATACTCAAGATAACACCACCATCATTATTAATTGTTGGCGTAATATCAAGCGTGACACCTGCTTGTTGAATTGTGATTTCTTCAGCAACTGTGGCAACACCACCAGTAATTGTAGTGGTTTGATTGACACTCGGTACATCATCTGTAATTTCAATCGATGCCTGTTGGCCATCCATCGTTACCAATGTAGGGTTTGCTAACACACGTGACTTTGAATTACTGTTCGACGATTGAATGTTAAATCCTTCAAATGGATTTTGGCCACGCGTTGCTCTGTTTCTAGCATAGTTTATATTTGTAAGTGATGTTGGATTACCATTTAATGTACGTGGCAATAAAGCAAATTGAAAATTAGCGATATTGAAGGGAGCAGCAAACTGAGGAGCGAACTGCTTGGATTCAGTGTTAGTCAATTCAACCAAAGCAACTTCAATCGCCACTTGAGGACGACGCACATCTAGCTTTTCAATAACAGAATCAATTAAGGTAAGTTGCTCATCTGTTGCAAAAACCGTTAATGTTTTTGACACTTCTTCAGGAATGAGTTTTACGCCGCCTACTTGCATTACATTAGCAACTGTCGGAATACCATCAGGTCCATCATTTCGCTGACCACCAGCAGCTCCACCAGC
>CAYGPY010000159.1:0-6715 GCA_964351765.1 uncultured Vampirovibrionales bacterium | reverse complement strand
ACGAGATACCTTAGGGCGTTTATCATACCAACGGTTTCCACCGGTCCGAGTTTTTAAGCCAGAAGGTGCATTCTCTAAACCTCTATTCGAATTTTTCGTTATGTCAGACATAATTTAAAATATGTTCTAAAATTGAAGGTGATTTTTCAATATTAACAATGCATTTATAGGGTTATATCGTGACATAAATTTCTGAAAAAACAAGTGTTTATGCCATAATTATATATTTTATACCTAATGCTATTCTTGAATTACCTGCTTGTTAGGGGTTAACGTCATTTTGGATAAACCGAAGCGTATTTTCTAAAACCAGATGTTGCTCGGTATCAAGGGTCACGACGTGATCAGAGTGTTTTAACCAGATGATTTCTTTCTGGGTACTTTGGATTGAGTCCAGAATGTATTCTGCACCGGCAGGGTCCACAATGTTGTCCTCACGGGATTGAATAATCATAGTAGGTGTTGTGATGCTATCGAGGCCGGGTTTGATGGTTTCAATTAAGCTAAGTGCGCTGCGAACTGCATTGAGATTGAAGGTTTTATAGAGCTGCAGAGCTTTTAATTGTTTTCGGTTAACCGGGCATTTAATGGCCGGTGGACGCCGTGGTACGTGCTGAAGCCACGATGGCGCAAAATCCATATAACGTTCTGGTTCCAGCCCATAATACCAGCGATGACGGATTTTCATAAAGGGAGATAGCAGAGCGAGTGAGTGAACCGGTTTTTCTTGCGCTAGTTTTAAGGCAAGGGTACTGCCTGTTGAAAAGCCGATAATTGAGACAAAATCATACTGTGTGAGTAGTTTCTCATAGGTGTCCTGAATATGGCTATACCAGTCTTCCCAATAACTTGAAGGCATCAGTAAGCTACTGGTGTCGTGTCCGGGGTAGGTAATGCCCACCACGTTATGCCCTGCTTCTTGCATGGCAACAGCAAGGGGATAGAGTTCAAAAATGCCACCCCCTAAGCCGTGTAAAAACAAAACAGCGTGGCTACTGTCTTGATCCTGCCTGAAATGAAACGGCATATTGGATATAGCATCATTTGACACGGGATGAGAAGGGATACTCATATATCAATCATACCGGAAGTGAAACCGTCTGGCTATTCATCATGATGTGTAGATATCGATGGTGTTGGTGTGTGTCGTTCACAGGCATCAAATTAGGTACTCGGCATCATCTCCTTTATAATGGGTAGGGTCCCATTGACCTGAATGATGAAAACGTGACAAAGAGAGTGATCGTGTACCTATGCCTATTCAACCTAAAGAAAAAATAAACTCACAGACCTCTGAGACGCATGGTAAGGCCACAAAAAATGCGTCATGGGCGTGGTATCAAACCTTGGTGCAAAGCTTGCCGGGGATGTCTGCCAATCACTCCTCACAGCCGGGTAGCCCCGTGTATAACGATATTCGGTTATTGGGTGCAATTTTAGGCCATGTGGTGGCTGATGAAGGAAACCTCAATGACGTTACTTCCAATTCAGAACAATCGTCTCAGGGGGCAACTCAGTTTCTTTTAATTGAAGAGTTGCGCAGAAAAGCAAAATTATCGCGCTTGGGTGATAAAGCGCCCGCTTTGGCTGATATCGCAACGATTTTTGAAACGGTTATTGCGGCTGAAAATGATGATCCTTCTCTTTCTTCTGATCAGAAAGCCACCATTGAAGTGAAATGCCTACTTAAAACAGTGGATGCCTTTCGCATTTTTCTTGAGATGGCCTCATTGGTTGAAGTCTATCATCACAACAAAACCATTTTATCCTCAGCCAAACCCAATCAAGGGATGCGCGCACTCGCTAAGTCAGACAACTTATTAGCTCGAGATATTGATAGCTTACTTGATTCTGGTGTATCCACGGACGCCGTGTTTGACGCGTTGAATCGTATTGATATTCGTTTGGTATCTACAGCGCATCCTACCCAGATTTTACGAACCACGTATATTAATCATCACAGAGACATTATTGAGAGTCTGCATCGCTTCCACCGTTCTAAAACACACGAGTCGCAATCGGAACTGATTGAGGAGCTCACATCGCAAGTCCATCGGCTGTGGCACACCAGCTTTGTGCGTTGGGAAAAACCAACCGTGGCCGATGAGGCCAAGAACCTCCTTAATTATTTGGACGTGTTGTACGACGTCTTGCCTCAGTTTCATTTGGACTTGGAATGTTTTCTTGATAGTCGCGATGATGTTGATTCGGCCATGCATACGTTTGAAACACCTTTGGTGAACGTGGCCAGCTGGATTGGTGGCGACATGGACGGGAACCCAAATACCCGCCCAGAGGTGTTGTGCAAGACTTTTACGAAACGACGTGACACCATACTCAACAAATATTGTGATGAGTTGATTGCGATTGCGCCTTTATATAGTTACGCCAAAAGTAAGGACGTGCTCTCCACAGAAGCATTGAGTGCCTCTGTTCAGCAAGATTTAAATCATTTCGAAGTTGTCAAAGAACAGTCCTTTTGGCGCTCAGCTGGCATTGATAAGTATGATGCTCGTGAGCCATACCGTCAAAAACTGTTACTAATGGCCGCCAAGTTTAGCTATATGCTAACGCGTTCGTTTGAGCTCAATCCAGAGACCACAAAAACAGAACAAGTTGAATTATCAGCTTTTGGTTATACTTCTTCAGACGAAGCCAAGCGCGATGTCGCATTGGTGATAGCGGGCCTGCGCGATCAAGGGATTCCTGAAAAAGCGTTGTTTCCGATTCGTCGTTTTGAAAAAGCACTCATGTTGTTTGATTTTTTCTACACGGGTATTGATATGCGTGAAGATGCGTCTTACGTGCGTAATGCCACGGAATCTGTGATGCAGGCTTTGAATTCGGATGGTTCGAAGGCATCGATTAATCAACATCTTCAAATGTCAGATGCCGATTTTACAAAGGCAGTGCCAGCATCATTAGAGCCTGATTTAAACAAGATTTGGAATAAGGAGCCGGACCGTTATGCTGATGGTGGCGACTATGAAAATCGCTTTATCAGTATGATGGGTGTGATGCGTCAAGCTCAGTCTCAGTTGGGTGCGTCGTCGTGCTCGCACTTATTGTTGAGCATGACAGAACATGATACCGATGTGCTGGGTGCCTTGTTGTTGATGCGACTTAAGGGTGTTGTGTCATCGTCTAACGGCAAATTTTTATCAGGACATACCGATATTGTGCCTTTGTTTGAAACCATTGAAACCCTTGAAAAAGCGCCTGTTATTATGGCGTCCTTGTTTGAAAATCCAGCGTATCGAGTGTATGTGAAGAACCGAAATGATCGTCAAATTGTATTGATGGCTTATTCGGATAGCAATAAAGATGGTGGGTATCTTACAAGTCAGTGGTCGTTGTATCTGGCTCAAAAAAATATTGTGGCCGTGGCCAAAGAGTATGGGATTACCATTCAGTTTTATCATGGGCGTGGTGGTAGTATTGGCCGTGGTGGTGGTCCGATGACAAAACAAATTCTATCACTGCCTGCTCATGCCTTGGATGCGGGTGTTCAAATTACAGAGCAAGGTGAAGTACTGGCACGTCATTACTTAAATGGCGCCATTACCAGTGCGCATTTAATGTCGCTAGTAAGTGCCTCATTGCAACGTAACATGATTGATGAAAGTGATATGGAGGCCGAACCAGCGTGGTTAGAGACGATGGCATCCTTGTCGACGCAATCGTTTCAGAAATACGTGGCGTTAAAGAGTCGTTCTTCTTTTGTGGATTATTTTAGGGAGGCCACGCCACGTGAAATTCAGGAAATCTATATCGGTTCACGTCCATCAAAACGCCGTAGTGAAGCTACTATTGCTGATTTAAGAGCCATACCGTGGGTGTTTCGTTGGTTCCAGTCGCGTGCTATTTTACCGGGTTGGTATGGCTTGGGAACAGCATTGTCGTCCATGATTGCTGATGATAATGCGTCATCAACCAACACGAAAAAACAACTTACTGCGATGATGCGAGATTGGCCATTTTTTGAAAGTCTGATTGATAACGCCGCCATTGCTTTGTTGCAATCAGATATGCATATTGCCGAACACTACAGAACGCTGCTTCACGAAACGGACGTGCCTGCCGATGAAGCTGATGCTATTTTAAATGATATTATTCAGGAGTATCACTTGACCCACTCTATGCTATCGACGCTCTATGGTGAGGATGATATTTTGGGCACCGAGGCCACGGCTGAACTGCGCCAATCCATTGCAATGAAACGGACGTACTTGGACCCGTTGAATTACATTCAAGTTTATCTGCTCAAGCATTACCGCCGAGAACAAGAAAAACAAGGCGGTGATTTCGAGCGCTCTGCTGATGATCCGCTGTTCCTCTATCACCAAGCATTTATATCCTCCACAGGGGGTATTGTGGCAGGATTGGGCGCATCAGGCTAAGTGGGTTGAAGAGGCTTATTATTTAAGCTTCAGGCTTAACGGGTGTAAAGCTTCCCACGCATTCAATGTGGCTGGTTTGAGGAAAGAGATCAATGGGTTGAACCGATTGAAGCTCCAACCGTTTTCAATTAAAAGCTTGGCGTCTCTAGCAAACGTGCTGGGGTTGCAGCTCACATACAAAATGGCGCGGGTGGCGTGGTTGGCCATCCATGTTAGCACTTCTTTTTTGATGCCGTTGCGAGGCGGATCCACAAGAATCGTATCGACGGTAAGCTCATTATTTTCTTCGTCTTCAATAAAGGCTTCAACCGATGAGGTGGTAAAGTGTGCTTTCACATCGTGTTGCTGGCTGTTTTCTTTTGCTAGGGCAATGGCTGAGGTGTTGCCCTCAATACCGGTCAACTGTTGAATATTGTCTTGGCTTGTCGATAAAGATAGTCCAAGCGTTCCTGTACCACAATACAACTCTAAAAGATGTTGCGAGTGTTCACTATTGGGTTGGGCTTCAATTGGTTTGAGTAGGGCTGATAAGGCATCGAGAATCAGCTCACTGCCGTCGGGGCTTACTTGCATAAAGTGGGTGACATCGCATTGATAGGCGTGTCCTGCAATGGTATCTTCAATCACCTGAGTACCAATAACGGGTTGGCTACTGGTTTTTTTACCCGATATGATTTGAATACCAACCACCGCTGTCTCAGCAATCAACTTACTAAAGGCATCGGATATACGACCCACGGAGGTATTTTGTTCGGGGATAATAAGCAGTACGATTTCACCATTTCGGTTGCATCGCGCCTTAATGGTATCCATGCCTCTTAGCATATCAGCATTGGCTTGAAGGTATTTAGCAAGTTCCTGTAAGGTTGGGGACAACACATCACAGGTGTTAAAGGCCATTAAATCGTGAGATTCTTTTTTGAAGTAGGCCAGAGCGGGCTGATGGCCTGAGACATCAATTTGCCATGTAACGGTATGGCGATATTGCCACACTGGCAGGTGTTGCATCGGTTTTACGTTAGGCGATTGAATTTTGCCCACACGTTTTAATGACTCGGTGACGATTTCAGCTTTCCAGTGGCGTTGGGCTGTTTCAGACAGTGCTTGCCAGTCACAACCACCACATTCTAGGGCATGAGCACACGGAGGCACAACACGGTCCGATGAGGCCGTTTTTATTTCTGGATTCTTTAAAACCAAGCGTTGCTTGTCTTTTTCGGGTGTCCCGTACACCGTATCACCAGCAACAACGGGGTTTGCAAAAATTACACGCCCATCATCAAGGCGTCCTAAGCCGTCACCGCCATAAACCATTTTCTCAATGGTAATAGCTTGTGGGGACAGTGGCGCATTTTTATTGGGTATTGTTGATTGTTGCGGTGAGGAAGGTGATGTCATGGTAAGGGCTACTTTTCGGGTTTAAAACAGCTGTAGTTGCCAATCCAGCAAAGTTTGTTCCACAGCGGAATTTTGCGTGAGATGTCATCAAAGCCTACCATAAAATCAATCAGCCATTTACTTTTTATACCAGCACACAGAGGGAAGAAATCGGTATTGCCAATCAAACAGTAAAAGAAGTGCGTAAAAGGCTCCATGGTTAGGTTGGTAAACCCCGTTTCACGAGCCAATTGCATGATTTCTTTATAGGTCAGTCCCCGCTCATCCTCATCTTCAAAAATATCGTGATATTTATAAAGCAGGTGTCGAACAAGGTTCACAAACAAGCTGCCGTTTAAGGGCTCACTAAAAATGAATTGCCCGCCAGGCTTCATCACGCGGTAGATTTCTGTCAGGGTATCGGGCAGAAAGTTGGCAACATGGTGCAATCCCCCACGAATTAAAACAATATCAAAGGTATTGTCCTCAAACGGAAGGCTCCGAATATCATGAGTATTGCAATAAGTTAAGCGTTCTCTATCTTGGGGTAAAATATAATCCATCATTTCAGGCGAGAGATCGCATGCATACACGGCATCAAAGCGTTCTAAGGCGGTGTTTAAAAATAAGCCCGCACCACACATTGGGTCGATAAATTTGGCATCACGTCCAAATTTAGGGTCGATTAATTCATAAAGGCGATTGTCCCAGTACGTATGATACGCCTTTGTTGAAGGGAGTTCCCGGCGAGATTGAACATAAATATCAGAAATCTCTTTAAAATGAGCTTCCTGAGCTGTGGACTGTAAATGGTCCACAGGTGTCACTTTTTCGTCTGTTTTAGAGTCGTCTGAAGCCATGGTACCCTGTGCTTATTAAGCATCGCTATTAATTATTAAACTTTAACATAGGCTCGTGTATAGGTGTATGTATAGAGG
>CAYGPY010000158.1:2329-6719 GCA_964351765.1 uncultured Vampirovibrionales bacterium | reverse complement strand
TGGCGATGATGATTATGATGAAAGCCCTTGGGCGCGTAAGTGATCATCACCATCACGAGATTGAAGGCAACCTCATGCTGATTGTGGCCTGTGTAGGCTTTGCGCTCAACGTACTAGGCGCGTGGTTATTGCGTCCTTCTAAAAATAGCGTGACATCGCAAAACCTGAACGTGAAAAGTGCCTACTGGCATATTTTAACCGACCTAATGGGCTCGCTCGGCACGGTGATTTCGGCGGGGCTGATTATTTTATTTCATTGGCATTGGATTGATTCGGTGCTGAGTATGCTGATTGCCGTTATGGTGCTGGCCAACGGATTTCGTATTTTAATTGAAGCGCTCGGTATTTTTATGGAAGCCGCCCCCAAGCATATTCCCCCCGATCGTATCGAACATTTTTTAACTCATATTGAAGGTGTGCTGTCTGTTCACGATATCCACATCTGGACGATCACCACCAACAAAGAAGCCCTACTAGCCCACGTGATGGTAGACGAGCAACACTACCAACCCTCAATGGTCCAACAGCTCGAAAACAGCCTGCGAGACGAATTCGGCTTCTGCCACCTCACCCTACAACTAGAACCCGCCGACTTCGTAGAAGACGCCATCCCGTTTTAATTCGCTTTTTAGGGGACTTGTACTAAAATAACAAGAAATTACCGCTTAAACATAGTGATAGGACTTTCCACGATGACTGATAATAAAGAAACGACCACTACATCGTCTTATTTACAAAAGGATGAAAAAACATCTCGTTCTAAATCCATATTAAAAAAATTCGGATTTATTTGTATCATTTTTGTATTACTGCAAATTCCGTTACTCATGATTCAAGGAACTTTAAGCTCTCGTGAAACATACAATGTAGACTACCCTGAAACCTATAAAGGTGCTGGGGCTGGCAGTCAAAACTTAACAGGTCCTATTCTCACTATTCCTTATACCTATAAGAAAAAAGTACTAAAAGAGATTGAGTCTGAAAGTGTAATCATCGTTAAGAAAGATGGGGAAAAGCAGAGCCCTAAAGTCACTCATGTTATTGAAGATATGACTGGATATATACATTTATTTCCTAATGACTTAAATGTTGACGGAAAACTGATTACAGATATTCGAGATGAAGGAAAATTCAAATCTATCCTATACAATACAGACCTTACTTTTAGTGGAAGTTTTAAAACACACGACATTAACAATAAGAAAATACCTAATAACGATATTAAATGGGACGAAGCCTTTATTAGCTTAGGCATTAAAGACTTAAGAGGAATTCGTCAAGCTACCGAATTAACGTGGATAACAAAAAAGATTGCGTTTGTTCCTGGCGTAAGTAATCTCAAAATACTTTCTTCCGGCCAACAGGCACCCGTTAACGATGTAAAAGAGAACAGTACTTATCCTTTTTCTTTCATCTTAAAACTAAATGGTAGTCGAGAACTAAGTATTTTTCCTGCAGGCAAGCAAAGCACATTATCACTATCTTCAACTTGGAATGACCCTAAATTTAAAGGTGGTTTTTTGCCCACAAGTAAAACCGTTACTGACACTGGCTTTAAAGCTAATTGGGAAGTATCCTATTTCAACCGAAACCTACCTCAAATATGGACTGATACTGACCCATCCATCAAAAATTCTCTAGCACAGTATATGGCTGGCGTATCTCTTTCTACACCTATTGAATTCTATCAAACGACAAATCGCGCTATTAAATATGGCAGTTTATTCATAATCATGACGTTTGCGACTTTCTTTATGTTTGAACTTGTCACCAATCTAAAAGTACACGAGATTCAATATTTCTTAGTCGGTCTAGCTCTCTGCCTATTCTTTCTAATATTGCTCGCTTTATCTGAACAAGTGCCTTTTCTTTTAAGCTATATTGTGGCTAGTGTTGCTACTTTGAGCCAAATCACTTGGTACACTCACGCTTTCTCTAAAGTCAAAAGCGAACGCCTCTGGCTCATTATGGCAATGGTTCTTGCCATTCTGTATGTCTTCTTGTATGTCCTACTAACACTTGAGGACTCTGCACTATTAATTGGTTCTATTGGCTTGTTCATGGCCTTAACCGCCGTCATGTACGTCACTCGTAATATTGACTGGTACAATAGCAGCGATGTAAATACCAATGACACCGAAGCAACATAATGTAGAAAACACTACTGCATTCAAAATAACCAAGTACTCTTGAGGTTATTGTTTACCCAGATTAGGTTTTCTTAAAAGCCGAAGCAGGTGCGTTTGTCTGGGCGTGAGGGGATGAATGTGGTTAGGAGGAAGCCTACAAACAAGATGGGGTAGAGGACCCATTGCAGGGTGTGGATGACGCCCCATTGATCGCTGAGTGAGCCTAGCATTGGCATCAACAATCCGGCACCACCCCACGTTACACCGTTGATGAGGCCCGACACGAGTCCCGTTCTTTTTGGGATCTCTCTAAAGCCAATCACCAAGTTACTGGCCACCGCCGAAAATAACAGCCCTAGCATCACAACAAATAACGCGAAGGACACCATGCCTTGAGTCACCAAAATCAATGGCATCAGCACAAGGCAAGGCAGTAAGGTGAGTAACTGAAAATTCTTTTCGCCAATACGGTCGGCAACACGCCCGCCATAAATGGCCGCTGGCCCGCCCACTAACGTGGACAACGCAATCACCGAACCAATGGTCGTGAGTGAGTAATTTTGATCCGTCCAGTAAAACGTCATATACGTTTGCATCCCAATAATGGTGGCCGCACGCAACACGCCCACACTAGAGAGCAACGCCAACAAGCCTTTTTCTGATGCCGTAAACGGTTCGTCACTATCAACGTGAGGTGCCGTAAGCGCTGGGGTGTTTTGTTGAGGCACTGTGGCCGGCTTTTCTAAATTGCTTCGTGAGATACCCCACATTAAAAACAAGCCTGGAATCGCCAACAAACCATACCAAATGGTGGCACCAATCCCAAAGTTCTCCACCAAAAAGGAGGAAATAAACGGACCAAAGGCAAAGCCCATCGTACCAGCGCCATAGAAGAAGCTCATAATAAAGTTTTTATGCTCGGTTTCAAGGCTATTAATGATAATGGTAGACACAGGGTGGAATATACCAATCCCCAAGTAGCCAATAAACAGAATCACGTACAACACACTAAGATGATCAACCCAGCCAATAAAACTGATGGTAAGCGCCGATAGTGTAATGCCCACCATGCCAAGGTTGATGTTAATCCCACGACACTGAAACGAATCACTCATCTGGCCGTACAAGGGTTGCATCATTGATGACGTGAAACCAGAGAGCGCAATAAGTGTACCGGCAACGGCCTTATTAAAACCCAGTGTCACGGCAAGCAGTGGCAACAATGGCAACATAAAGCCCCCAAAGGAATCCACCAAAAAGTGAGCACAGCTAAGGCGCCATAAAATACGCGCTTGTGATTTAGAAGGAATAGCAAAACCAACCATGGCAATAAACTTTCATGCTTAAAAAGGAGTGAAGGGTGATAGGAGGTATAAACGAGAGTGGTGAGGAGTAACGCCGTTGAGGGTGGATTAATCGCTGATACAACGGCGAGGAAGACCCTATCCTACACGAAGAGCTATAAAAAAGATAGTAGTGTGGTTATCATTATGTAACATTGTTACTACAAGCGTATTATAAAGGCTTTGTTTTAGATAAAGTAGTTACTGTCTTACTCTAAATATATAAGGATCAAACTAATGCAGGTATTACCCACCTTAAATCATGCTCCTAATTCACTAAATCAAAAAGTAAAACCTCTTAATTTTGGAATGTCATTAAAAAACAAAGCTAATTCAACAGATATTTTTTCTAAGCGGCCTGTTCAGTTTGGATTCTGGGATCAAGAAGATGAAGCAAAACAAGAATTAATCGAACACTTTATGCACGTAGAACCCTTCTCAACTCTTTCTGGTTGGGTAGCCGAGATCTTAAATGAGCCTGTACCTGAAGACCTAAATCTCGATCGTGTTTCTTTTTACGACAATGGTACACCCGGTGTTCAGTTTTTAACGAAACTGTACAAGGCAATGCTGAACGCCGAACGTGAAGTATGGCAAAGCACAATTGCTGATTATGCGGAAACAGGTCTTCAAAACATAGACAGAGAGATGGAAACAGTAACCGATCCCGAAATACGTCAAGATTTAGCTGAAGAAAAAAGTAATTTAATACAAACACTCAACACACTAAGAGACCCTAACTATAACATTGACAGCGCTTCACTTAGACAACTACAAGTATCCTTTAATATGTTTGCTAAAAAGCCAATGGCTATGTTCCGTAAAAACATGGCTGAAAAACTGGGCTTTGAAGATACACTCGAAAACAGAGTAAAAGCTGAAGTATTTATTGAAATGCTTGAAGACACAGGTGAACCC
>CAYGPY010000158.1:0-2319 GCA_964351765.1 uncultured Vampirovibrionales bacterium | reverse complement strand
TATTAGTTAATAGCGCTATGTCAGAGACTCGCAAAGAGTGGGCACAAGAAGAAATCGAAAACAAAAAAGTACAAGCCCTCGCCGAAAAACTAGACGATCGTTTTGCTCTGGTATATAGCCATGGTCGTTCAGAGATATCACACGATAAAGTAGAGATTTTATTTAAAGATAGACCCGGCAATACTGAGCCTCACTACTCACTAGGTATGGGGTTCTTCTTCAACTTAAGTGACGTCACTGACATCAACGTAGCCGAATATAGCAATTTAAAAACATCGCTAGGTAAAAAATTCACCAATGGTTCTACATTACCTATGTACATCAAACCCACACCAAAACAACAATGGGTTCGTGCGCTTAAACGTGCTTTAAAGCTTCAGGATAAGATGCAAGAAGAAGGAAAGTTATAACTTCCAAATAATTTATTAGCTACAAAAAAGCCCTCTGTCATTATTAACAGAGGGCTTTTTTAATGGTTCTAATTCAACCTAGTAGTTCTTAGGTGGAATGGTTAGCTTTTGGCCAATCGAGAGGAAGTGTGCGCTCTTTAGGTTGTTAGCGCGACGGATTTTCTCGATGTAGCTTGGGTGGCCACTGCCGTAGTATTTACGGGCAATCTTCTCAAGCGTGTCGCCATTATTAACCACATAGGTGGTTGCTTTGGTTGGGCCCTTCACCGGCGCTAGCTTCGCAACGGTTTTAACAGGTTTCGTGGCTTCGGCTTTAACAGGCTGTTCCACAGCAACTTCTGTTGGCGCTGGCTGTGTCACCTGAGCTGCCTCAGGCTTGTTGTTGATATCATTGGCCACTTCGTTAGCAACAGGCACTGAAATTTCTTGCTTCACAAAGTCAGCGTCGCCCGCTTTAATATCAGGCTCTTTGGTCAGCACGCTAAAAATCAATCCGGTAATCACCGCACCAATCAGCACACCGCCCACAATAAATACCATTGGCGCACGTTCTTCACCCAAGGTGCCACGCGAACCCGACCACAACATATCCAACTCATGCGGCGAGCGAACATCATCACGGGTATACACGCCCGGTGACTTTGCTTTTTTAGGAGGCAGAACCGGCGCCGCGGCCAAGTCAATCGACTCGTCCTCCTCAATGTTGGTTTCGATATCCGTCTCAACGTCGTCTTCAACACGCGAGCTCATCGAAGGTAAATCAACGCGAGATGACGGCAGTGCATCCTCATCACTGTCGTGTTGCAAAACAGCTTCTTCCTCTGGGGTTAAACCGTTTTCGTTTGGATCGTTAATGTCATTGTCTGTCATAAATAATGTCGTCATCTCTTAACTCTACCTCTTTAGATTATAGCGGAAACCGCCCGAAAGAAAAAATGAATATCACAGTAATAGTCGTAGTGTTACTAGGCATGCCAAGCATAGCCCGTGCCTTAAGCGATCTGAACCGGTGTGGCAACTCATTTGGTGAAACGTCTCTATCCAGCCTTATCAAAATCTGCTGCGTATAGCTAAAATCACTCACAGATAGATATAAGGTCTACAAGCTGTTATTTTACACTACGTTTTAAAAGAGAACCATTCAAAAAGATACATTCCTTAACGAAGTGGCGTCACGCTTTCGCTCTCGATACATTGTCGTTGCTCTTGGATTGGTTTAAAGTTTGGTCTAAAATGGCTATCTTATTGAACCTTAAATCAAAATAGTATTAACTAAGGATTATTCCCTGCCATGTCAGACACCGCTACGGATTCAAAAAATCAAGACTCCAACACACTGTCAAAAAATTATGAGCCTGCTGAAGTCGAAGCCAAGCTCTACACGTTTTGGGAAGAGAACAACTGCTTTGCCCCTGAATCGCAAACCAACGTCACCGACAGTAGCGATCCGTTTTGCATTGTTATCCCGCCGCCAAATGTGACGGGCAACCTGCACATGGGTCACGCGCTGGATAACACCATCCAAGATATTTTGATTCGTTGGCACCGTATGCGTGGCGATAAAACCTTGTGGATGCCAGGTCTGGATCACGCTGGGATTGCCACACAAAGCGTGGTAGAGCGTCAGCTTAAAGCCGATAACATTTCTCGCCATGACTTGGGTCGTGAGAAATTTCTCGAGAAAGTCTGGGAATGGTCTGACAAATGCAAAAGCAACATTGTAGGGCAATTCAAGCGTTTAGGAATTTCTCCTGATTGGAAACGCCAACGCTTTACCCTTGATGACGGGTGCTATCACGCCGTGCGTGAAGCCTTTTATCGTTTGTATAACGACGGCTTGATTTATCAAGGCGAATACATTGTGAACTGGGATCCCGAAACACAAAGTGCGATATCCGATGTGGAAACC
>CAYGPY010000157.1:0-6723 GCA_964351765.1 uncultured Vampirovibrionales bacterium | reverse complement strand
GTTCGCCTTAAGCATGGTGTGTGATGAATGAATCATTTGCTTTTCCTTTTATACTAAAATTATTAAAAATAAAATTAAATAATTACAAACCAGTTTTTCTTTTTCTTCTTATTTTTCAATTTGGTTTTTTACCCTTTACAGCCCAAGTCCTAAACCATCAACCAAGGCCTGAAGTTCTTGCCCCAGTGTTTCGTTGGTTTCGGAATACCGTGTTAAGGTACTCACAATTCGCTCTAGTCGGTACCTTAACTGATCTCGGGATGCGTCTTCCATCAGAATATAGTCATCAACAGTTAGCGGTGCTAAGCCAAGCGTCTCTTCCAGATCTTGGATGGCCCCTTCAGCATCGTCAATCCGGTTAACCCACTCGTTTAAGGCTATTTCTTTCTCGCTTTGATCCACTTGGAGAGCATCATTTGTGTCTTCCACAGCGGTGGTGTCAATTTGAAGCTGACGAATTTCTTCAATCATCGCATTTAAAACCGCAACATTGTCTTGCAGTGTCACCAACTCGGGTTGAAGCGCGCCGTTATCATTAATTAACTGCTCGGTTCGCTCTTCAGCACGTTGTGTATCATCCTGAATGTCATCACGAACAACAAGTAAGGACCCGATGGCAATCAAAGGCAAAACAATAACAGAAGCACGAAACCACGAGTTTTTATCAGCATTACGAATTGATGAGGCCAGCGTCTGTTTATTATGACGAGGCGTATAATCATCGTTATCTGAGCGTCCTGAAAACGCAACGTGGTTAGCCCTATGGTGTTGAACAGGGGTGTGACCAAATGCAGTTGGCTGTATAAGCACGGGTGTCGTGTGCGATGAAATCAAAATGGTTGTCCTCGATTAAAGATACTTATCGACAGGCATCTTTTTCTTACACTCATAGTAGATAAAACAGAGGGGTAAATCAAGTAATATTAAGCAGTAACATTAAATAAATAAAAATGATATGTTTAGCTAAAATTATTGAGCTATCAATAGACTTAATCGCTCAATCACGTGTCGGGTCAGTCTATCTGTATCGGAGTCTAATTCAACAGGAAGAGTATCAACCAGCTTGCCACCTTTTCGTTTTAAAGCCAATTTTATGTCGGTAATATCGTCGGTATCAGAACTGACGTCAGATGAGGTTTCATTTGAAATAAACACACTTGCAATAGGATTCGTGGCTTTGTCTGAATGCGTTAATGACAACAGGTATTGATTTGGAGTACTTTGTTTAACAATATGAGCATAGATATCTCGCTCACCAGTATGCTGCGGTAATTTAATATGCAACATGGCAGGTCCACTGAGGTTACCCATATTTTTCTTAGCCGTCCAATGCATGCCCTTTTCTGACTCAGGACTTATGGCCGAACAATCCAAGAGGGTTGAGAATGCTTGTAAAACAGTGCTGTAGCGTTCTTCTAATTCTTCTGGTGCTTTACCTTCTTTTTTTGATGCAGCGAGCACGGGGCGCAACAAGGCTTTAACATCATCAGCCGTTAGAATATCATCTGGCAACAGATCTTCCAGTCTCAATAGATTATTTTCTCTTTCTGTAGATTCTTCAACACCAGACGACTCTTGAGCAACCTCATCAGGAACCGTGATTTCATCAATAGAACGATCATCCTCTTGCAATGGTGGAGAAATCACTTCAGCACTCACTTCGGTATCGCGATGAGTAGATTCTGCTAAGCCATTTTTTTCTTCATCCGTGTCCTGAATTAGAGTTGAGGCGCCACTCTGTTGATGACTATTTTGGAGCAATACCTCTAGCCAGTTTAACGGCTCGGGGTGGTGTGTATCTAAAATCTGAGCACCATTTTGACGTACCAGCACGGTATTCTCTGGTAGACCGTCCGAAATCAACTCTGGATTATAAAGAATAACAGGTTGTGCATGTTCAGCAGCTCGAACCGATAAGTCCAACGGTGATCCGATAACGAGAGCTTGGTGCTCTGGAAGCTTTGAATTCCCACCACGCATTGAGCCATCAGCGGTATTAAAATCAAACATAGCAACAGGAGTGTAATTACGAGGTAAATGTTTTTTAGGATTTAAGATATCTTGGATATCAGGATGATTCAATTCCTCCAGTTCAATTTCAAAATAACTATCCAGATCCTCTGGTAATTCCTGTATTGCCTTACATCCCTTATTTAACATATCTACTTTTTCAAGGGGAAAGAAATAGCCAACCTGCGGTTTTGACAAAGGCGTATAAAAAGCAGTGTCTGATATTTCTGATACGTCCCTAATGACATCACCGTTCAAAGCCTTATGATCACTTTCAGACATTAGCGTGTACCGAGATAATTCGGTATCACCGATAGGGACACTCCAAATCGTGTTTAGTTTCTGAATCGGTTTTTTAGCGTTTGGTGGGTCAATACACAACTCAAGAACACGTTCAAGTGATTCTGATTTAGGTTTTTCCTCTAAATAGGTAGCCAATTTAATCGCCGTCCCATCAGGCAAATGCGTGCTCACAACCTGAGCCTGACTTTGTGTTGGCTTGAGTAGTGCAACAGGAAAAGTATCGTATTCCCAACTCAACGCACCGCTGCGCGTTAACGTATCCAAATACGAAACAACCGACGTGAGTGAAGGCTCTTTAATCAAGTCACAGATATAGCGTTGCAAAAGTCGATTAGGCGGGTGTGGCGCAATTGAAGTATACGCATGTTTTGGTAAAAAGTTTTTATCTGCATCTGCAAACAACATGGATAACTGATGTGCCATGTTTTTATTTTTTGACACAAGGTTGAATGATTCATTAGCGATGGCAGTATATTTTTTGGTTCTCTCATCAAACCCTTTTAATGTAAAACGTTTAACCGGCTTGGTAAGATTAAGCCGATTTTTTACAGGAAGAACGCTTTCTTCTAAGAGAAAATAAGCAAATTTAGAATTGGGTACTTTAAAAAATCGCTGTGTAATGCGCCCATCTTCTTGATCTGGTGTTTTAAAATTATAATACTCAACGTGACCCTTTACATCACTACGGTGTGCAAGGACACCCAATGAAATCAGAAGAGACAATGGTGAAGTCTCCTCATTTAGAGCGTTGGCCCCCAAGTGAAATAAAAGCAACAAGATTTCCGTTGACTCTTCTTTCATTTTAGAAACCAGTGGTGAAATATCACCTTCACTCAATATATTTTTAAGTGCTTTACCTGGATCGAGACCGTCCAACCTTGGGAGGGTTGGCAAGCCAGAAAAGAACGGCTTACGCACTGCTGGCATTGTTCTAGCAGTGACGGGCTTGTTATTCGTCGTGAAAGAGGAGGAAATAAACATGGGGATTAAATTTTCATTTTTTCTTACATTAATCTATATCGTATTAAGTGAATCACAATAACGTTCTATACGTTGGACAAAGGGTTCACTATATAAAAGCAGGTGATGATATTCTTGTGCTAGTTGATTTAAACCTAAGGCTGAGTCACGCTGCTGTTGGTAAAACCACGGTCTAAAAACCATTCAAAAAGTGGTCTTAAATCCGCATTCTGATCCAAATTCAACATCGATAGGGTATCTTGGTCTTCATTAAAATCAGGGAGATACGTAAATCCTGAACCCTCATAATAATTAGACACCACTGTCTTTCTGGTCATTTTAAGACCCCCAGGTTCGCTGTAGCGTTCTGGATTAAACCCGTCTTGATTAGGATTGAATTGATGTTCATTGTTATCTAGTTTTTGTATTATGAGCGATAAGGGTAAAAAATTACGATACGGATACTGTGGCACCATTAAGGCATAATCATGCTCACCGGTATGTTTCCCAGCATCTCTATATTCACGATGAACAATAAACACACTATTACCATTAAGTTGTAAGCGAACCTGACTAACTTCCTCTGTATCGCCCTTATTATGATTGTCTGAATAGTGAATAGTCGGAAATTGTTTGCACTGCCAAGGTAAATTCAGTTTTTCAGTAGCCTCTTTAAGTGTTATTAAAACCTGTTTGACATCCGCACCATCAGCATCCTCATAGTAAACACCGCTTTCTACAAGAGGGTGACCATAACGCAATTGCACACCATCCACGTCATCATTCGTTGCACTGATACGCCAAGGAATACCCAAAGCAGCTGATGGTTTTTTTGTTTCATGTTGGTCAATCGTATTCAATAATTTTTTAATGGCATCCGCGACCTGTTGCTGATGAGGCTTACTTTGTGAAGCACGAATCAATAGTTTATCTGACGATGACTCAATCAGCTTTAATACGTCTGCAGAGGTACCTTCTTGATTTAAAGCCTCTTCTTGCTCCAATGAAATAGGAATAAAACCGTAATAACAGTTTTCAGGATCTGGATTTTGAGTGGGGTACATCTTAACGAGTACCGCACCTTTCTCTTGGCTATCGCCGCTCGTACGAGAGACATACTGCTCTATCGCCCATTGCTGCGACTCCACTTCTTTTGTCACCGGCGATGTGCGTTCCTTATAGACATAATGCATATGGTCCAACCATTGCATCTGTGACAATTGGGTTTGACGAGAAAACGTTTTGACCGCTTTAAGCGCCTCACGATAAGGTCGTGTTAAAAGAAGGGTCGATTGAACAGTAGGAATTAACGTTGTTTCCAAATCATTTAATAGTGCTTGTTCGTTCAAATTAGACGTATTAGAGTTTAGCCCCAATGAGCGTATGCTTGTCTCTTCAAACGCGATACCCTCATTGAGTTCAGTGGATGTTAAAAAGCGGGCTTTGGAGGGATCGTCAAAATGCACGATATTAATCCAAGCCAGTGCGGTTCCTTTAATCTTATTCTGAATCACCAAAACAGGTTTATGCTTTACACTAGCCAATGCGTTTGAGGGTAACGACAGGTATTGAGACACCTGCAACTCACCTTGAAAAGGCGTTTCTTTTTTTGTATCGATATCAACCATTTCAGTATGGTGATCATCGGTCCATTGCAGTTCAGCATTGTTTGTTTTGGCCTGCAACAACTTAAAAAAGGCACTAAATTGCCCTGTATACGCGTCCACAAAAGGATCTTCCCACGGCAGCTCTGAAATACCTTGACCCGAAAAAGTAACAGAATCCCGTACCGAGCTTAATTCAGGCATACCCAATTTAGGCGTACTTAAGCCACCTGAAAAAGCAGGTTGAACCAGCGTGTTTCCCTTTAAAAACACCGTCTGCTGGCGCTGTGGCAAGCCATTTGAATTGTGAAGACTATACGAAACCATATGTGGCAATAACCTGTTTTAAGCATAAAGAGACTCTAGGTTATAAAAGCCTATCAATCTAGTTTTGTGCTAGTTGGCTTTAATGGTTGTAGATGCTTGAATTCGTAACCTCAATATACAATTGGCTACAATCTTTAGACATACCCACTATTTAAAAAAGGCTCTCAAACTGCCATACTTAATATATAAATCAGTCGTAAATACGATAACAGCAATACGTCGATGTTGACTAAAGTACGTACTGACTAAAACAGAAGCATAATCAACATTAGAACGATTTTATAAAAAGCAAAAAACGATAAAGGATATATTACTATGACAACCCCGTCAACAAAAGCGACAATCAGCCCTAGCCACACACAAGATTCTTGTAGCGATGATACTGCATTATTTGGCGATTTAGCCAATCAGCGTCAACGTGCTTCAGATGAACTTAACACATTAGCAGAAAATTATCATGGCATTGAAATGGAATAGCTGATGGCACGTTCAGCCAAGCTTTTCACCACCATTCGAAATTACCTTATGGTCGATGAACGCTTATTACTACCCAAGCTCGAAGATTCTGTTAGCAATAAAAAAGATACGCAAATATTAAATTCCACGCGTGCGATTCAAAAAAAAATCATAGCGACACTAGACAGCCTCGTGTTTATCCACGTGGATGAGCCCAATGATGAGTATTTACAGCATCTTAAAGACTTGCAAGCCCAGATCAATGAAGAGCAAAACAACACCGTGGAAAGCGTGTACCCGATGGCATGTGACACACTGAGCGACGAAGAACAAGCCGAACTGAAACGCGAAGCCCAGAAATTAATCGCATAGGATTACAGTAAGTCAACAGAGCCCTACAAGTAAAAACCCCGCCATCATTAGCTTTTAAAGCTTGACGGGGTATTTATTGCAAGACTATCTGGTACCCTCTGATGGTGGTGCGATTGAAGACAAGAGAGTTCTAGAATTTTTGCTTAAAAGCACCGCCTAAAACCCGCTTAACCCCCTGATGGTGGTACGCTTGGAGAGATTCGAACTCCCGACCTTCTGGTTCGTAGCCAGACACTCTATCCAACTGAGCTACAAGCGCATCCATCTAGGTTAGTACAACACTATACGTCAAAAACATAGATTTTCAACCCCAAATTTTGCAAAAAACAGGTCAAAAACAGGTCCAAAAAGCATCAAAAAATGCTCAAAAACACACAAAAAACGTCAAAAAACGGCCAGAAAACGTTGTTTTTTAAACAAAACCACTTTGGATTTTCAGAAATAACACCTGAAAATCCAAAATTACACATGTGAATGTAGAGTAATGTTTTTATCCTGTTTTTATGCAAATTTATCGATTATTTTCTCTAATCGGTCACTGTTTTTTTCTTACCTTTAATGCGGATATTGATCGCCTCAACCGACATTGAAAACGCGAGTGCAAAATAAATGTAGCCCCGTGGAATTTCATGCTCGAACCCTTCGGCAATTAACACGGTGCCCAATAGTATCAAAAAGCTCAGTCCTAGAA
>CAYGPY010000156.1:4698-6744 GCA_964351765.1 uncultured Vampirovibrionales bacterium | reverse complement strand
TGGGTCCCATTACCACTGGTATTTTTTGGCTTAAGGGCTCCAGCGGGTTCTGTCCGCCTTTATCAGCAAAGCTGCCCCCCATCACGGCAATCGATGAGAGGTGATAGGCCATCATTAATTCGCCGATACTATCAAGGATCACAACAGGGTGTGTATTAATTTTATCGTCACTTAATTTGCTCCGAAGGCTAAACGCGGTGGCTGTTTTTGTAGCAATTTGGCTTACTTCCTGACGACGTTCAGGATGTCGTGGAGCCAGAATGACCTTGAGTTCAGGGAAATTTTTAACAAGCTGCTGATAAACGTTCAAAAACAGTGTATCTTCGCCTTGATGGGTGCTCGCAAAAACAAGCACCGTATCATTGTCCTGAATGTTGAGCTGGCGTTTTAGTTCGTTTACTTTAATAGGATCAACATCAGGATTGATATCAAATTTTAAATTCCCTGCCACTGTAATTTTATCCACAGGTAAATCGCCAAGGTCCTCAATACGGCTGGCATCGGCTTGGGTTTGCATATAAAAGTGTTGAACAGGTTTCAGCACGTTACTCATAAAAAACTTGAAGTTGCGATAGCCCTTGTAGGAGTTGTTGGAGATACGCCCGTTAATAATGATGATTGGGATTTTAAAATAGTGCTTGGCAATCCAAATCACATTGGGCCATAATTCCGTTTCGGCAATCACCAAAATATCGGGTTTTAATAGCGAGAGTGTACCGACCACAGCGGGAATGAGATCAAAGGGGAAGTAAGCTACTAAAATATGGCGCTCAGGCTTCAGATAAAGCTTTTTTGCTAGTGTTTGTGATGTCTTGGTGGTTGTGGTGATAATAACGTTGTGAGTGGCCTCGTAGCTCTCAATGAGTGGCCGAATTGCATTCAATTCACCCACAGAGACGGCATGAAACCAAATGCGTTTTCGGTTTGTTGGGAGTTGCGCCAGTTTCTTATGAATGCTTCTAGGGTGGAAGGCTAATTTTTTCCAGAAACCACTACGTGCTTTGGGCTTTACGAGTAGATAAATTAGCCAGAAAGGCGCCAAAATAACGACTGCAAGCAGCAAAAAGAGGTTATAGGAAATAAAGTAAACCATGCTCATAAATAGTAAGTGCCAATAGAAACGGCGAACCGTCTGTATGACGCAACGCACTCAAGTGATGAATTAACCAAAGCAATTCGATACCAGAATGACGTTAAAAATCCTTATGACTATCAGTTTTTTACCTGCAAATCGAGTTTGTTTTAACTGGCTTGACGAATAACCAGTGAGGATTTTACTCTGTCTAATCCGTGTTGAGCTAATAAGTAGCGAGGTTCCGATTGAACCGCTGTTTTATAATGGCGATAGGCCTGTAAGTACTGTTGGCGATGCTCATACACACGACCTAAATTATAATGGGCAAAGTGGATGGCTTTATATCGCTTGGAGGCAAGAGCACGGTCTAGATAAGGCTCAGCTCCTTCAAAATCACCTTTAGCAATCATATAGGCACCGATATCATTGTAAGGATTTCCAAAATCAGGATCAATGTCGATAGCGTTCTTACATTCTTCAATCGCAGCGTCTAATTCGCCCAAAAAGCTGTAAGTCCAGCCTAAAAAGGTGTAGGCTTCGGCTGTAGGCTTAATACGAATTGACTCTTGATACATTTCAATGGCCTTGGCGTAACGCTTTTTCATTTGGGCATGATAGCCTTCATAGAAAGCTTCGAGGGCCTTTTTTTGGCGTTTCTTTTGAATGAAATCAGACAGATTAATTTGCTGCATTGAACTGGATATCCTTTTAAGTGGTTGAAATCAAATAAAACGAGGGTAAAAAGCTAAATAGCTTGTTAGCGTTGAGTCGTAATGGATCGAAAGGGGGAGCTGACTACTAGGGTGAAACCGCTGAATTGACCTTATTCTATACAAAACATATTCGTTTCAAAAGGAGTTGTTACAAAATTAGAACAGGCATCATAAATACATTTATGTGTTTATGACCAAAACAATGTCCCGGTTCTATCAGATAAAACCGGGACAAAGATGAAAATTGAGCATAACGCA
>CAYGPY010000156.1:0-4688 GCA_964351765.1 uncultured Vampirovibrionales bacterium | reverse complement strand
CGGCTTTGCGTTTTGCGTTCTTGTCATGGTTCTCGTTGGTATCATGAAGAATGATGTTTTCCAACGCGCCTTCGTTCATTTCTGGTGAGCCGAACATACTCTCGATTTCTTCAAGAATAGCTGACGGCTTACGCAATGTGGATTTTGTGGTGTAAGCACCTTCTTCAGGACGGCCTTCGTCACGAACATCTTTGAAGTTCGGGAAGCCGGTACCGGCAGGAATCAAGCGACCAATAATAACGTTCTCTTTTAGGCCACGTAAGAAATCACGCTTACCTTCAACTGAAGCTTCAGCCAATACACGGGTCGTTTCTTGGAAACTTGCCGCTGAGATGAAGCTGTCAGTGTTCAAGCTGGCTTTGGTAATACCCAATAGAACAGCGTGGCAGGTTGCGGCTTCCTTTTTGCTTCCTTTTAATGCGGCGTTGGCTGCAGTAACAATACGCTCATCAACCAATTCACCAGCAAGAAGTGTTGTGTCACCACTATCGTCAACACGTACCTTTTTGGTCATTTGACGAACGATAACCTCAATGTGTTTATCTGCAATTTCTACACCCTGAGAGCGATATACACGCTGTACTTCATCAACCAGGTAACGACGAACTGATTCAACACCCGTAATCTCAAGGATATCATGAGGGTTGATAGGACCATCGGTAATAGGCTGACCAGCGTTGATGACTTGTTTGTGTTCAACCATTGGTGAAATACCAACAGGCAGAGACACTTCTTCGCGGCCGTCTTTGTAGTTTAAGAATACGGCAGGAATGTTATCTTCGTACTCAATCTCAACCGTGGCATCCACAGGTGAGATGATGGCATGCTCTTTAGGCTTACGGCCTTCAAGCAATTCTTCAACACGAGGTAGACCCTGAACAATATCACCGGTTTTCTGACGTTCGAAAATAATGGAGGCAATCAAGTCACCCTGTTGAGCCAACGCACCATCAGGAACCTGAAGCAGTGTACCAGCACTAATCAAGTAAGGACGGCCTTCACGAATGACAATAGATTTTTCATTCACTTTGGTGACCATACCTGAGACGGGCGCTGTAGAGCCCTTGCAAAGAGTATCACCCAACTTGACCAAGTCACCTTTTTTGAATTTTGCCTTGGTGGCTGTCTTTACGGTGGCTTCATGGTCCTCCGTAATAATTAGAACACGACGGACTTCTTTTTCGCCTTGAGCTGAACCCAGACTTACAAAACCCTTGGTTTGAGCAATAACCTGTGTTTTAACAACAGGCGCTTTTTTGTCGATCATCTGACGGTCTTTAACCAATAGTTGTGTTTGTGTGCCTGTACGGGCTGTTACACCAGCTGAAGGCGCATCACGACGGATGGTGAGGTTCTCAAGAACAACAACCTTCAGGTTGCCATCTTCTTTTTTACCTTTACCCGCATCAATTTCAGCAACACCTTTAAGACGTTCGAGGTAACCCTTCATTTGAAGAACCAAGCTGGTTCTCAAGAGTGGCGCACCTTCGATTTGGCGAATACGATCGCCGTCTTTAACTTGGAGTTGAGTAATTGGAACGACTTCCATATGCTCTTGATCAGTACAGTCAAACTTGATGTTGACCTTACGAGGGCCTACTTCAAATTCTTCGAACGGACGAAGTAGGACTTCAGCGTATTCAAGATCACTGGTATCTTCAACATCGTTCACATCGCCGTCTTCAGGCTCATCCATACGGAAGTTAATAGTAACAACACAGCGCTTCTTGGTTTTAACACCAGGAGCAACTTCAACACCTTTGTCAACAATGGTACCGTCTTCAACATCAATCTTGCTGGTGTCATCCACACGGAAGAGGTCACCAGGACGAATCACAACTTCACGGATGATGTCGTTCTCTTCGGTGATGTCAACGATACCATCGGTTTGGCACGTTACACCCTTAATGATTTCGGTACCTGCTTTTACTTTAGTACCGGTTTCAATACCAGGAACCTTCAGCGAGATATCTTTACTGACTTGGTGGATTTCTTCAGGAATGAAGATGATTTTACCAGGCTTGCTTAAGATACGTTGGTCATCGATATCGATGTCTTCATAACGGATTTGACCACTGGTTGGTGCACTGGTGGTTTCGTCAATCAGCTCAGCAATAACGCTACCGTTTTCAACACTGGTGCCTTCAGGCGATTTTACAATG
The DNA here is from genome assembly GCA_964351765.1 of uncultured Vampirovibrionales bacterium. Classification (GTDB taxonomy): domain Bacteria; phylum Cyanobacteriota; class Vampirovibrionia; order Vampirovibrionales; family Vampirovibrionaceae; genus CAYGPY01. The sequence continues at coordinate 2,526 of CAYGPY010000156.1, read as the reverse complement.
TAGTTTTCTTTGCTGCCTTGAACTTTCCAGAGTTGTTCTTTCTTCGTTTGTTTGAGGTCTGCGTTCGAGGGTTGAATCGACGCAATAACGATGGTTAGGTTCTTACCATCTTCGATAATTTGTACTTTTTCCTTGCCGGACTTAACTTCCTTGGTCACTAAGTCACTAGGGATACGAACTTCACCACCATGTTCACTGGTTACCATGGTCTCAGCGATAATAGCGCCTTCTTTAAGTTCGTCGCCATTTTTAATCAGGTTTTTAGCACCCGTTGGTAAGGTGTACACATCGCCACCAACCATCCAGATGGTACCACCTTTATTAGCGGTACGGCTGATGTTACCTTGACGATCGCGCTTCTCATCGGCGTCAAAGTCAGAGAACAGAACCTCACCACTGATATCGGAAGTGATATCTTTGGTAGCACGTTCGGTACGACGGTTCTTAAGAGGTTCAAACTCACCAAGGAGATCGCCTGCTTTGATCTTCTTGCCTTTTTGTACATTTAGGAATGTGTTGAACGGTACGTTGTACTTCTCATTCTTACTACCGACTTTAATTTCTAAAACGGCATCTTTGGTGGTGACTTGTACATCATCACCGTGACGGTTACGGAAGTCTTTAGTTGGTGGCACTTTGGTAACTTCACCATCATTACGGGCAATAAATTGCTCCATGGAACCACCACCACTAAATACACCCCCTGTATGGAAGGTACGCATAGTAAGCTGTGTTCCGGGTTCACCAATACTTTGGGCAGCCATAATACCAATTGCTTCACCCAAATCAACAGGGTGGTTATTGGTGAGTGACCAACCATAACATTTCTGACAGATGCCGTTTTGAGTGACGCAAGTGAGTGCAGAGCGCACTTTCAATTGCTTTAAGCCCGCATCTTCAACAGCTTGAGCCATTGTTGGGGTAATCATTTCGTTGGCTGGAATAATGACTTCGCCATCTTCGTTTGTCACGTTCTCAGAAGCCGTACGACTAATCACACGTTCAGACAAGGAGACAATGATGCTATCACCTTCGATAATCGCTTCCATATAAAGGCCATTATCGGTGCCGCAATCTTCTTCTTGAATAATAACGTCCTGAGCAACGTCAACTAGACGACGTGTGAGGTAACCCGAGTCAGCTGTTTTAAGCGCCGTGTCTACCAGACCCTTACGCGCACCATAACTGGAGATAATGTACTCGGTTACGCTTAGGCCTTCGCGGAAGTTGGATTTAATCGGGAAATCGATAATCTGACCCTGTGCATCAGCCATCAGACCACGCATACCAACCAACTGACGAACCTGAGAGATGTTACCACGAGCACCAGAGAAGGCCATCATGTACACTGGATTCATACGGTCGAATTTTTCAACAATCTGCTTGGTCAAGGTTTCTGTGGTTTGGCTCCACGTATCAATAACCTTGGTGTAACGTTCTACTTCAGTGATATCACCACTGATGAAACGTTGGTTCGATTTTTCAAGATCGGCTTCCGTTGCAGCAAGCAGTTCTTTTTTACCCGCTGGTACGTCTAAGTCAGAAATTGAGATAGTAACACCAGCCCGTGTGGCATAGCTGAAACCAAGATCTTTCAAGCTGTTGGCAAGTTGACCTGTCTTAGCGGTACCGAACTCTTCATAGACTTTTGAAAGGAGCTTGTTTAAGCCTTTTTTATCAACAATTTTGTTGATAAATGGGAAGGGCTTTTTTGCGTTTTTTTTCTGTGGGGGTAGGATGCTCATAACCGTTTGGATTCCTCTTTCGCGATTAAGACTGTAAGTGTCTGAATGTAATTATAATTACAAAATTAATGTGCCAATGGATTGTGTTGCTTAGTGTGCAATAGCTTGGCGAATTGTTTTGTTGAAGATAATACGACCCGGTGTGGTTTCAATAATGTCGCCTTCTTCATCTCGAACAAAGATTTTAGAATGAACTTCAATGACGTCTGCCTCATAGGCTGCAATGACGTCTTCAAAGCTGTAAAACTTCATTCCTTTACCCTTGGTGGCATTTGGATTGTCCAAGGTCATGTAATAGATACCTAAAACCATATCCTGCGATGGTGCCACAATCGGTTGACCCGTAGCAGGGTGAAGCACATTGTTGGTGGCAAGCATCAACATGCGGGCTTCAGCTTGGGCTTCAATGGACAATGGAACGTGAACCGCCATTTGGTCACCATCGAAATCGGCGTTAAAGGCAGTACATACCAATGGGTGCAATTGAATGGCTCGGCCTTCAACCAGCACAGGTTCAAAGGCTTGAATACCCAGTCTGTGAAGTGTTGGCGCACGGTTTAGCATTACAGGGTGACCTTGAATCACTTCTTCAAGTACATCCCATACGATGGTTTCTTGACGCTCAATGGTTTTCTTAGCCGATTTGATGTTTTGGCTTTCACCTTGATCAATCAATTTGTTAATAACAAACGGCTTAAACAATTCGATGGCCATCTCTTTTGGCAAACCACATTGGTTTAGCTTCAAACGAGGACCAACAACAATAACACTACGGCCGGAG
>CAYGPY010000155.1:0-6784 GCA_964351765.1 uncultured Vampirovibrionales bacterium | reverse complement strand
CGGTGGGCAATAATCGAAAACGGCTTTACCGGCTCGGCATCCTTGGAAGATGGCGCACCTGAAAACAAGGCTGGATTAATTTGCATGTCGATCTTGATTCCTTCCCTCTGTAACCTGTGTATCTATCTATCGAAATCAACTTAGACAAACATAGCACAAGAAAAAAAGCGATAAAAGCCAAGAACTAAAAATCGGCTTTAAATCGCTTTCTACTATTACAAATCTTCAGAAACAGGCTATCAATACGAAAGACGTTTCTTTTAAGACAACTTATCTCTAAATGAGTTCATCTTATCTTGCTGATCACCAGACATCGTAATCTTCTTGGCTTCGTTTTGAGCCGAAGGGTGCAGCATATCAATGGTATCCAAACGAATCTGAATAAAACTATAGTACCGCGGTGTGGATTGCCCTTTACGACTCACTAGGCGCGCATCGGTAATGGCCAAAAAGCGGCGGTGGCTATCATTTAACAAGTCTGTTAAACGACGATTCTCTTTCACATCACGCGACACGTAGACAATGCCCGTGATTTCATAATCATCCGTCAACAGTTCCACCTCAACAGGCATCGAACCTTCACTTACAATCGTATCTAGACCTTCAATATCGGTCGATAAATCAGACATAGTTAGCACTCCATCATAATCAACATAGGGCTTGCAAGAATGTTATCGGTTTTTCCAACTTGTTTTCAACCCATTCTCAGCCAAAACTCTAACCCTATTGTCGGTTATTTTTGCAAAAAGTTGAATAGCAATCTTAAATTTAGTTTTTACGAGCCAAAATAAAGTCGGCAATCCCCAACAGCGAGGCTTTATACTCACTCTGGTCCACAAAATCCAATGCCGCCTTAGCCGTATCAATGTACTTTTTGGCCAAGGCTTCGGTTCTAGCAATGGCTCCTGTTTTATCAAAATAAGCACGTAAGGTGGCCACACCCTCATCCGATGGCGCCTTAAAAAAAGTTTCAATCTCATGGGTAAAGTCGGCGCGTTCGGTATCATTTAATGTGTCTGATTCCAAGGCCAGTAATACCGGTGCGGTAACGTGCCCATTGCGCAAGTCATCAAAAACGGGTTTCCCCATCTCGGCTTCAGTACTGGTGTAATCCAACAAGTCATCCACCACCTGAAAGGCAATGCCAATGTTATGCCCATACGAGCGCAGTGCTTGAATTCGTTCTTCGGGCAAATCATTCACCACGCCACTGGCTTCGCCGGCCGCGGCAAACAAGCTGGCCGTTTTACACATAGTTTTGCGGTAATAGCTTTCCCAAGCCGTTTCGGTTTTGGCAGATACGTTGTAGCTTGATTTCATCTGTTCAACTTCGCCATCACATAAATCCGCCAGCACTTGAGCATAAATAGCAACCAAGCGTGTATTACCTAGTTTTGAAAGCTTCAAGCTGGCTTGGGCTAATAAGTAGTCACCACTTAAAACGGAGATTTTGTTACCAAACCCCGCCCGAATCGTGGGCTTTCCACGACGCAAATCCGACTCATCCAACACATCATCGTGAAGTAAGGTGGCAATGTGAATCATCTCGGCCACCGAAGCCACTTCAACATGGCGTTTCTTAAGTTCCGCATTCAAATCCGACGTCGCCACAGTCGCCGATCCTAGTAACAAGGCCACCACAGGGCGCATGTACTTGCCACCGCTGGTTAATGAGGTTTCAACCGTTTCAGCCAACACTTCTGAACCCGGTGGTACGACCGCCTGAAGGCTTTCCTTCACAGCATTTATTTCAGTCGAGACAGGGGCAAACAACGCTTTCGCCGTATCAGCATAGGATGCCGATTTCGGGTCTTTTTCTGACGCTTGTTTATGTGAAGATAGAGTGGTCATTGCGTTATGCGAACATCCCTGTATCAAGTACCCAGTAAGACTAACGTAGTCATTATGGTTCAGACAGTCGTCCAACGCAAGTTTCGTCATAGTAAAAAGATGCATTCGATCAACCCCCATGAGCACTTCCGCAAACAATCTATCTTCTAAAGCCGATCGAAGCCAAACGAGCGACGACAGCACCTCTAAGCATGCGCATCCTTTTTTTTGGATCACGGGGCCCGCAGGCACAGGTAAAAGCCGAACATTGGCCAGAGAGACCTATCGTCTGCAAAGCGAATGGGCCATTACCGATGACACCATTACCGTCATCACGCCCATGTTATCCAGTGTTTCTGTACTGACTGACGCCCTTAATCACGAAGCCGTATTAGCAGGATATCCCTTTAATGTACTGACACCAGTCACGCCAGACCAGTGGGCACTGACGCAGTTAAAACGCTTTAGTAGCTTTATCGATAAAAAGACACCCACACCACCAGCCACCACAGGCACCAAAACCCTAAACAGTATTTCTGATGCCTTTGAACAACTTCCTTATGCGTTGCATCGTTTGCAACGCCAAGACGCCGAAGCGCTGATTCATCACCTGATCAGTTCAACGCCACAGCAATGGCATCCGGCCATTACTCAACAAGATAGCCCTAGTATTTTACTGTCTCTGTTTGACTATGCCCTAACCGAACAAACACAGCATTGGCTCGCGGCCCTCAACACACCTGAAAAAAAACACACGTTCAACAGCACAACCTTCTTCACCTTACCGGGCTCACACCCTAATGACATCATGTTATGCCAACAACTTGCCGAACTCTATCACTTGTTTTCCCATCATACATTTTCAAAAGGCATGTTACTCCCCGTACAAATTAATGCGTTGTGTCAGTACTTACTATCTCAACCGATCGTGCAAAAAACACTTCAACACGATATTAAACTGCTTGTTATTGATGACGTGCACCGTCTGCAACCCAACCAATACAATCTACTTTATGGGCTGGCTACCATTGCACCGATGTTGGTTAGCAGTCTTGCTGAACCCCTCTTTAACGCTTGGCAACCCGACGGGTTTAACACCTTAAAAACCATCACCACCTCAGCTAACGCCACACCCACGTTTATTCCTTTAACGCTAAGTCATCGAAACAACGAGCCTTTGATGACGTGTCTCAACACACTTTATCAACGCCACCAGCTCCCCATTTTTTGGGAAAGCGACACCACCAAACCAACCAAAACACCCACCTTGCCGATTACATTTTTGCGCCCCACAGATACCCTACAAGAAATAACCTGGCTCGCACACATCATCAATCAACATCGTTTAAACACCATTGCCAACGCAACGCAAGCATTACCCATTTGTATTTTGGCGTCCTCAAAAAAAGAAAAGCACCGTCTTATAACAGCATTGCTTGATGAAGGTATTCAAGTCAATGCGTTATTACCTGACGATCAAAGCCGAGTGCTTGAACATTATTTTTACCACGCCTTGCAAGTGGTTCACCTAGCAACACGGGCCAACGTGATTTCAAGCGGCATTACGAACACAACCACACCTATTGGTATTGATACCATCAAGACACTCAATATGCACACGTGGCAGTGTCTACAAATCCTATACCCTAATCAGCAAAGCAGTACACCGTTCACCAGTGAGATTCAAACCAATCTCAATAACGATACGGTGCTACTTAATAGCAAAAGCGAATTGTTAAAACCACTATTAGCCCCACTGATTGAATGCATTACCGCCTATCAACACAATCAGTCTGTGTATCAGTTATGTTGGCAACTTTTTCACGTTTTACAACCACTGCAACAACATCGCGGGCTTGTGGATAACACCACCGGCACCTTTCTTGGGTTGTTTATGCAAGCACTGCAACAGCATGAAACCAGCGCCACACACCTCGGCATTGAGCAACCACTGTGGCACATCCTAAATCTCTTTGAATCACTGTGGCGTGATGCTTTAAACCAAGACATCACAAACAACCAATCTAATCTTACTGTTGATGTTCTGACTCCCGCTGAAGCGTGGGGGCGTAGTGCGTCATGTGTGATTATTCCGTCACTCACCCAATATAATGCGGAACGTTTTAGCGGCTTTATCTCTCATCAAGCAAACACGTCAAACCAAACGCCTTTTGCTGAAATATTATTTGAGCATTACAACACCACTATCGAAAAAAACACAGTTCACGCTACCAATATCGATCACCTTAGCGTGTTGGTGTTGAGTCACGTGATGGCCCAAGCCGTCATCTCAACCGAAGCCAGTGCCGACACAACAGCACTGCCGTCCGTCATTTTATCTTGCCCAATTGAATCAATGGAAGCAAATCAGCACCAAGTAACCGAAGTCATACCCGCAAATATCGTCACGGATCTGATTGACATCCTGCATCCCGATACAAGCGAATGGCCGAGTAATCAATTTAATTTGCATGCCGATGACCTACAACAAACCAACGGCCTCAACACAAAAAAAACAACGAGCGTAAAATCAAAATTATGGACAACTCTCGAAAAACAAATACTCACCAACCTCTACAACACCGATGATATCTTACGTTTAAGCCCTAGTAGCTTAAACACCTATATCAAATGCCCACGGCAGTTTTATTATAAAAGCATTTTACGATTGCCTGAAGACGACTCCTCAGCCGCCTCGATTGGCAGCCTTGTTCACACCATGCTTGAAAACGTGAATAAGCACGTAAACGAAGAATCCCTCTACACTTCGGATCGCATCATCAACGAATGCAACCACTTTTTTGATGCACTCACAAGCACGGTAAAACAAACTGAACTCATCAACACAGAGCAGTACAAGCCCCACGATTTTGAGAACGTGTTGCGCTTGTCCAAACTTGATCAGCATCAGTTAAAAGATAAACTCTTACGATCGTTTGAAGATTTAGCCAACAAAGGCTACTTCGATCGCTATGGCGCATTGCCTACCATCTTGCCCGAAATCAAGCTCAACGAGTTTGAGGTTGAAGGCGTGGACCGCACCGTGTTTCACGGGCGCGTGGATGCGGTGATTCAAAAACAGAATAGCACGGGGTGGGACGCGATTGATTATAAGCACTATGGCGAAGGTAAATTTAGCACCAAGCCCGACACGTGCCAAAGCAATTTTGTCAAAATTCTCAACCCACTTCCAGATGATGCTGAGACCCATGAAGACGCCTTTTTTAAGTTTATGAACAGTGACGCCAGCTACCCTTACGACTACCAATTACCGCTGTACGCACTGGGCTTATCATCACCGAGTAACGCGGGGGTTGTTAATGGCACATTGAATCAGGTGATGTTGCAACTGGTGCGACCTGAGCTTGAAAAAACACCGAGTAACGGATCGATTGCACTGACATTATCGGTACACGACATTCTTGAAAAACAAGGGCAACTTGCTCACGATATCAACACGTGGATAAGTAAGCCCTTGCTTGCTGCCTCCGATTTAAAAGGCATTCCTGATGACACCAAATGCGGATACTGTTCTTTTTCTGGTATCTGCCCTGATGCCTTTGAAGTCAGTGACTCAGATAGTGGGGATGCCAACTAAATGACCGATTCAACAGCCACACTAGACACCAATAACGTCGCTGATTACTTAGCCGATCTCAATCCAGAGCAGCTTAAAGCAGCGAGTGCCTCACGGCATGAATCGGTTAAAGTAATGGCGGGCGCCGGCACGGGTAAAACCGAATTGATTGCACGCCGATTTACCAAACTTGTTGACGAGATGATTCAAGACGATGTGCCCCGCCCAACTGAGCGCATTTTGGTGGTAACCTTCACCGAAGACGCCGCACGATCGATGGCCGGACGTATCCGAAATTATTTGGGTGCGTTGCCCTACGACATCAAACCCGATAGTGATGATTTATGGGTGAGCACCTTCCACGCCTTTGCCAATCGTATATTACGTGAGTATGCATTTTTAGTTGGGCTCACGCCAGACTTCACGCTCATCAGTAAAAAAATTCATCAACGGGTATTAATCAATCGCATTATCGAAAGCGTCAAACAAAACGAGTTTGCCGATCTCACTCAAATCCTTCAGGATGCGGGCTTCTCTTCTTCAGAAAACAACGCGTCCTCTGAGGGCATTCCCGCCAACATTCTTGATGTAGATCAACTCAATCAAAACCCTCATCTGGATAACACTCTCATTGATCGCTTATTACATCCCGATACGTTGTTAAATTTTATAGGGCAAATTAAAACCAACGGCCTCACACCCAAAACGTTTTATGACACCGCCTTAAAACAAACTCAAGCCTTTCATCACACTATTTTAAGCACCCCAACCCAACAAAATACCAATCTGCCGCCTACCGATCAAATGATCGATTACATTGAACAATGGCAAACCCATTTTAAAGATTATGCTCACAGTAGCTGGCAACCTCAACAAGACATCACATCCGAATCCAGAATTGCCGATATCAAAAAAGATGTGGCGCCATTTGGATCCACCTTTTTAGGCACGGCCAATCAAGCAAAAGGATGCCCAGCCAAACCAGCGGACTTTGAACAACTCGACACGATGCTCCCCACCGAGCTTGAAGCTCTCAAGCTCTTAGCGGCATTATACGCCCTGTATCAAGACACCCTACTCAAACAAAACGCGTGTGAGTTTGATGACCTGATGAACTTGGTCGTGCATATTTTAGAAACCCGACCTGAAATCAAAATGCGTCTCCAGAATCGTTTTGAAGCGATTATTGTCGACGAGTTTCAAGATTCAAACGGCAGCCAGCTCAAATTATTAGACATGCTGATTCGTTCCGACAAGCCTAACATCACGGTTGTGGGTGATGAAAAACAATCCATCTACGGCTTTCGCTTTGCTGAACCAGAGAACATGGATCTGGTGTTTACCGATCAGCAAACCCAGCAAGCCAGAGCCCAACAA
>CAYGPY010000154.1:0-6812 GCA_964351765.1 uncultured Vampirovibrionales bacterium | reverse complement strand
GGGCACAGTCAAGACCCTGCCTACTTTACCACGGCACCGGTTGAAGCGATGAAAAAAGCGTTGAATAAATTGAGTATTACGGTGAAAGATATCGATCGTTTTGAAATCAACGAAGCCTTTGCCACGGTCACCATGGCCGCTGAAAAAGAACTCAATATCCCGCATGATAAAGTAAATGTGCGTGGGGGTGCTGTGGCACTTGGCCATCCATTGGGAGCCAGTGGTAACCGGATTTTAGTAACGCTGTTGCACACCCTAAAGCAAGAAGGCCTAAAGCGAGGCTTGGCCAGCTTGTGTATTGGCGGCGGCGAGGCCGTTGCGATGGTGGTTGAAAACCTAACCGAAGCCGAAGCAAAAAAACTCAGCGGTAAATAGGTTTTTTAACATCTTTAACTTTGATCTGAAAGCCCCTTACAGAAGATGCCGTAAGGGGCTTTTAAAATGTATAATGTGGCTTGAGCTAGGCTTTTAAATCTAAGATGGTTTCAATGATGTCGGCTTGGTTTTCAATTTTAAAATCACCGTCGACTTCTTTTCCACTCATCATATATTTTCTCGTAGGGCCAAAATTCACTTCGAGTTCAAGAGGAGGGTGCGTAAATAAATCCAGTTGTCTTGCCGCCGATTCCATAAAATCATCAAGCATATTTTGTTTTTCTTGTTCAAGGCTAAGTCGAGTGTTTCTTACAGGAGGCGTTGTGTCAAATATGCTGCTAACTATGTTTTGTTGAAATGCTTCTTCTTTGTTGAAGTCAGTCAAGGTTGTTTCATGGTTACCATCAAAAATAAGGTAGTCATTAAAGCTCCCATTACCCCTATTTCTGTTAAGAGGCTTGCCTTTAACAATTCTTGAAGGTGTACCGGCTCTGTCCAGTTCACGAACGAGCAAGGCTAATTCCTCGTTATAAAGCTGTTTGAATGGTGGCACAGGAGGGATGCTATTGTGTAGCTTGATCGTTTCGCCAAAGCGAATGGCTGAGTATGGTTTAGGCACTATATTCATTGGGTAACCCTTTGTTCGATTGGTTTTAAATTGATCTGTGAGGATAGTAGCATAAACAAGCTTTCCTTAAGGACGGTTTGCTTTGATTTGATACAATAACCACGTTGCGTAAAACAGAGCTGGGCATGAATATGGGCCGTAAAAAAACGTCATCACAACTAGGACTAACATTACTGGTCGTGGGTATTTTATTTTTGGGGTATGGGTTTGTTTCCGTTTCTGATGAAACGGAATCAGGTTTAACAACGGAACTCGCAGGGACGCCTGAAACGACTGACCTAGGAGTAGTGTCACGCCAAAGCTGTTGGGTTAAAACCGTGTATGACGGCGACACATTTGCCTGTGATTTAAACGGCAATGGCAAGCTTGATAAGCCTCAAGAGCAGGTGCGTTTGCTTGGAATTGATACGCCTGAGATGCATTATTCGCGAAAAAATAAAACTCACGGCACCAAGGATGAGCAGGATGAACCCTATGCCAAAGAAGCGAGCAAAGCTTTGAATGACTTGGTTAAAGGCAAAATGGTGCATCTGGAATTTGACGTGAAAGAACATGATCGTCATGGGCGTACGCTAGCCTATGTATTTTTAGGGCCACGTATCAGCACCTCAGTCAATGAAGCCTTGCTTGAAAAAGGCGTGGCCGAAGTGTTGGTGATTAAGCCCAATCAAAAATATGCCGAGCATTATCGTGAGATCGAATCACAAGCACGTCGTGACGGTAAAGGCTTATGGTCAGGTAATTAAAGAAGTCTACGTTATGTCAGAGAGTACCCGTTGCGCTCAAACAGCTTGGCGAGTAGCTGCATCGACATCCCCACCACATTAAAATAACAGCCCTCGATGCGCTCGATATTCATGCTGCCTAAGCCTTGAATGGCGTAAGATCCCGCCTTGTCCATGGGTTCGCCACTTTCAATATAACGATCAATTTGCTCGTCACTCATCGGGCGAAAATATACTTTGGTCGACAGATAATTACTATCCACAGAGCCATCAGGGCAAATGAGTGTGATGGCTGAAAGCACTTCGTGGTTGGTGCCTTGCAGGGTTTTGAGCATCATAAAGGCATCGCCCTTATCAAGTGGTTTTTCGTAAATCATGCCATTTAACACGACCACCGTATCGCTTCCAATAACAAGGGCATCAGGGTGCTTTTGCTTTACTGCCGTGGCTTTTGCTCGTGAGAGATACAGCACTTTTTTATCGGCAGACAAGTGATCAATCTCAAAGCCTTTTTCATCCACGCCCGAATCAATGGCCGTAAAGGGAATGCCAATGCCTGCCATCAGGTCTTTTCGGCGAGGTGATGCCGAGGCCAAAATAATTGTGGGCAGGGGCTTTGGGGTGGATGGGGCTTTTGGGTTTTGTGGCGTGGGTTTTTCTTTTGTCATTGCCGGTGGCTCCTTGGGCAAAGGGTTGGGTTTAGGGGTGCGAGATGCCTTCGATAAGGTATCGGGCGCAAAGTAGGTATAATGTTTTGTGCTAATCGTCATAGGTCTATCATAAAACGCTTTGATGATTTTGAGGGGATTGGTTCAAAACAAATAAAAAAATGATGTGAAAATAGAGTGAGAAAAACAGAATGAAAAGTGCTTTACATTACAACTGAAAATCGAAAATACGATAAAAAAAGCGCTTAAAAAGGGTTCAAAAAGAGCCAAAAAACGTTAAAAATAGCTATTTTTAGTGCTTTTTTGAAGTCCGTTACAATTGGAATTTGGATTTTCTGATAAAACAGGATGGCTTACGTACTGGACGGGAAATCAACATAACGCGTCCCCACTAATTCACCGGGCAAAAATTGTTGGTCGGTATTCGGGTTACTGTGCGTATAAATATAGCCTTCACCATGACCATAATCCGCGGCATCGCTATAATGATCGTCACGCAGGTGTTTGGGGATGGGGTAGTTTTTGCCGTTATGAAGGATGTCACCCAAAGCCTTATCAACCGCACATATAGCGGCATTCGACTTCTTGGCATTGGCCAAATAAATAGTGGCATGCGCTAGAGGAATGCGGCCTTCGGGTAAGCCAATGCGCTCAACGGCCTCAGCCGCCGCATTAGCAACCACTAGTGCTGTGGGGGTTGCAAGGCCAATATCTTCACTGGCTGTAACCACCAAGCGACGGGCGATAAAGCGCGGGTCTTCACCGGCGGCAATCATTTTTGCCAGCCAATAAATAGCCGCATCGGCGTCACCACCGCGAATGCTTTTTTGATACGCCGAGGCATGGTCGTAGTGCTCATCGCCCTGACGGTCATAGTTGAGGCGGTTTTGCTGAGCCAGTTGTTCAAGAAGCTCAACGGTAATCAAACGTTTTTTATCGCTACCACTGGCCTGAGCGTCATTCTGCCACGGGGCGCATTTACTAGCGAGCTCGAGTAAGTTAAGTGAGGCTCGACCGTCGCCATTGGCATAGTCGGCAATAAAGCCCACGGCTTCCTCATCAGCAATGACATGCCCAAGGTGCTTGACGCCTTTAATAATCAACGTTTTCATCTGATCGCGGTTAAGGTATTCCAGCTTGACGATGAGCACTCGTGAACGCAACGCGCTGTTGACCTGAAACGAGGGGTTCTCGGTGGTGGCACCCATCAGCGTGATACTGCCGTTTTCAACATGAGGCAGGATGGCATCTTGTTGGGTTTTGCTGTAGCGATGGATCTCGTCAATAAACACAACGGTGTTTCGGTTGTCGTATTTTAGAGCCTCTTTAGCGCCATCAATGGCTTCGCGAAGTTCTTTAATACCAATGTTTGTGGCGCTTAATTCAATGAATCGTGCATCGGTGTTGTTGGCAATAATGCGAGCCAGTGTGGTTTTACCCACACCTGGGGGACCCCAAAAAACCAGATTGGTGAGCTGTTTGCTTTCAATTAAATTATGCAACGGGGTGCCGTTGCCCACAATTTGATTCTGCCCCAAATAGTCTTCAAGTGTTCGTGGGCGTAGTTTTTCAGCCAAAGGCACTTCCCGATTCTGTTCGGCAAGGATGTTTAAAAGCGGTTGGTCGTTGGCGGATTTGGGCATATTGTTAAGGCATCTTTTTTAAATCTAAGTGATGATTAACACACTCTATTTCCCGTAATGGGTCAACTCATTGTAAAATAAACACAGACAGGTTTTAGATAAGAGTTGGCGTAGGGCTTTTCAATTGTCCATATCCGTAAAATCACAACGTATCAGTGCTGACACCATGGAAGTGGTGTTTGAAACCGCCATGCCATTAAAGCCAGGGCAAATCATTGCATTTGATGATGGTCAAGAGAATCACCCGCCGGTGTATGCGGTGATTGATGCGCTGAAATCGTTGGATGACGCCTCACGCCCAACGTGCCAAATGGCGCGCTTAAGCGTGCTGTATGGTGAGCCGTCACTGAGCATTACGGGTGCTAGCATTATTGACGATGACGCCCTACTGAATCACGTGATGGAGTTGCTCCCTGAAGCGGATTATCCGGTACAATTGGGTGCGTTTTCAGCCGATATTCGTAACTTTGGAACCGCTACTTTTATTCAAGATGATGAGTTAGAGGCTAGTCCTAGCTCGTTTGAATCCAAACGAGCCGTACTTGAAGTCTTGATGGGGCAGCTGTCTCAATACCAACGAGTGCTTGTGATTGATCCTTTGGGGTTGTTTGTTTCTGAACCGGGTCAGCATGTATTGCGGGCGGGGTTGGATACGCGCTTATCTATCGCACATTTGGGTGCAAAGCGTTTAAGTGAGGCACTTGAGCAATATTTGCCCAATGATGTGTTGCGTGATGTATCTGGCTTTTTTAGTGGCGCCCTGGCCATAGGGCAAGGCGATACCAATGAGGTTGTTTCCTTACAGGCATTAATGGCTCACGCCAAGAGCGAATGCCCTGATGATTTAAAAGCGGTGGTGGCATCGTGCTTAACTCAAATGCACCGCACGGGTGTGTTTGCCGAGAGTATGGAACAGGTGTTTTCATCGCACCAATTGCCCAACGTGCCTGTAACGGTCTTGGATGTTTCAGGATTAAGCGAGCCTTGGAAGACGTTGTTTTACCATTGGGCTACCAGCCAGTTCTTGCAAACCTCAGGTGGGGATGTGGTGAGTGTGCTGATTTATCCAGAAAACTATATGCCAAAATTTGATACGTGGTTGCGCAAGGTGAATGAAGCCGACCTGATGACCTTTGTGCTGAGTTCGCCGTATATGAAAGACGAATTTCGTGACTTGGCCGACACGACGATGGATGTCAATGATGATACCTTGCACCTGCATGGCGATATCACCTGTCATCTTCCTGTGGCTATTGCGATGCAGTCATTGGGGTTTGATGACATAGCAGACTTCAATGAAGGTTCAGGTGAGACGGGCTTAAAAGTACCTGCTTATGATGATGAACAGTCTGATGGCACACTGTCTCAAGTGAAGATTCATCATGTTGAGCATGACCCAGATGCACTGGATATTTCTGGTTTGGTGCCCGAAGCACCAATACGCCCTGTGGGCATCACCGATATGTTTGAAGACGATCTGGATACACCGCCGCCGCCTTTAGATGATGATGGGTTTGGCGATGATGATGGCTCGTATTTCGATTCGATTTTAGGGGGTTCCTTAACTGATGAACCTTCTGATTCAACCGATGGTGATACTGCGGATGAACCGACGAGTTCGTTTGAAGAACCTGTTTTGCTGAATGAAACCGACGTTGAAACGAATGACGAACCAATGTTTGAATTGGGTAACGACGAGGTGCTTATGGCCTCGGAGCCTGCTCCTTCTATAGAACCAGTTGACGAGCCGGCTGATGAGCCTGAAGCTATCGCACCTATTGCTGTTGAGGACGATAACGATGATGACGATGACTTTTTCTTTGATATTGATTTAGACAAAAAACTAGACAGCCCAACGTCTGACGATAATGCGAGTAGTGATGCGTTGAATGACACACCTACCCAGTCGTCTGAACCCACGCCGGATACTGCGGTGGTTGAAGCGACACCACAATCCTCTGAGCCAGAAAAAGCACCAGACCCGTTTGGTTTTGATGATATTCCGATGATGGATGACTTTGGTGCGTCCGATTTATTTGGCGTGCCAGAGCAATCGGAAAAACAACCAGAGCAAGAACAAAAGCCAGAACCTCAACAACAGCCTCAACCTGAGCAACAGCTTGAAGCACCCCTGTTTGATGATGTGGCAGAGCCATTTGACATGACCTCGTCTCAAGGTGCTCCTGAAAAAAACCAAACCAGTAATTTTGGTCAGAGTTTGCAAGAGCAACTGATGCAAGAGCAACGCGCGATGTATGGTGATGTGGATGAGAATGATTCATCTTCACCTTCAGCATCGACCTCACCCGTCTCATCTGTTGCCAACGACCCCTTTATGTCAGAAGAAATAGAGATAGCGCCTTCCTTTGAGGATGACTCCTTCAAGGAGCCAAGCTCTGCGTCCGACAATGTGCCGGCTAGCTTGCAAAGCACGGATCCTGTTTCTACCAGTGAGAATGCACCAACGTCATTAAGTGGTTCGGATGGATTTACCAATGCCGATAAAGAAACCACGAGCGCGGGTAATGATGACACGACCTATGATGTTGGCGACGAAGTGCATCACCCTGACCATGGCCGCGGTGTTGTTAGCCGTGTGATGCCAATGGAGCAAGGCGTGGTACTCAACATTGCTTTTGATAGCGTGGGCAAGCGTATTATGGATCCTAAACTGGTGCCACTGGAAAAACGCTAGAAGCGCCCGTCCCTGTGTGGTAAAATAAGCCCTTATTGTCCGCAATCAACTTGCCTGTAAGGATGTTTTTCTCATGAC
>CAYGPY010000153.1:0-6843 GCA_964351765.1 uncultured Vampirovibrionales bacterium | reverse complement strand
TGACGTGCCCCCCAAAATTAGATCCATTTAGAAGGTAGAAGGTTTCTGATTAAATAAGAGAAAAGGAGACCTTTAAATGAAAAAGAATCGATTTAGTGAGGAGCAAATTGTTCGGGCATTGAGTGATATTGATGCTAAACGAAAAACTGTTGCTGAAATCAGTAGAGAGCTTGGTGCTTCAGAGGGCACAATCTACAAATGGAAACAAAAATATGCAGGACTCGATGTGAGTGATTTACGCGAACTTCGTGAACTTCGTTCTGAGAACACAAAGCTCAAACGCATGGTGGCCGATCTCATGCTTGAAAAAGATGCCATTGAGGACGTTTTAAAAAAGCTCTGAGCCCAGATACACGAAAAACGGTCGTCACTTTGTTGAGAGAAAAAGGCTTGTCTCAGCGAAAAGCTTGTAAGCTGGCTAGCATTAGCCGGTCAGCTTACAAGTATGAAAAAGCACCCAGTGACACTGTTTTGGAGAGTCGCATCAAAGAGTTGGCTTACCAGCATATTCGATATGGCTACCGCCGTATCTGGGCATTACTGCGGCGTGAAGGATTTCAGGTTAATGTAAAACGTGTATGGAGACTTTGGAAAATGCATCAATTACAAGTACCCAAACGAAAAAAACGACAACGTCGTCAAGGACTTGGCGTTACAGCCTTTCCCTTCAAGGCCATTGCACCCAATCATATTTGGACGCTGGATTTTGTTCACGACACGCTGAGTCACGGCAGACGTATTCGAATGCTGACTGTTGTGGATGAGTGCACCCGTGAGTGTTTAACCGTCCATCCCGATTACTCTCTGAAATCAAACGATGTTCAACGAATATTGGAAAAGCTATTTGTTCAACGAGGAGCACCGTGTTATTTACGCAGTGATAATGGGTCTGAGTTCATTGAAAAGTCATTAAGAAAATGGCTTAAAGAACAAGGTACGGATTCTATTTTTATTGACCCTGGAAGCCCTTGGCAGAATGGTAAGTGTGAAAGTTTTAATGGGAAGTTACGAGATGAATGCTTAAATGCAAACTGGTTTAGGACATTAAAAGAAGCAAGGTTAATCATTGAAGTATGGCGACGACAATACAATAGCTTCAGGCCACACCGGTCACTAGGCTACCAAACACCTCTGGAGTTTGCCGATTACTGGAATGCTACGCATCCCAGTAATGCATTGAGGAGTGTTGTATAATGAAATTCTTCTACTCAAAAGTGGACCTAAGGATTGGGGCTGGTCAAAGTGGTTCATCATCTCTCAAGGCTCTCTTATATATTGATAATAACCCAGCACATTCTGATGCTAAACCGTAGTAAAAAATACTTTCGTCCACATCTTTAAATTTAGTTTTCAAAGCTTCTTTTTGGTATTGATTTAGAAACATATAACACTCTTAAAGTTAATAAACAACGTAAGAATACATCAGACAGCTCAAAAAATCCAGTCAAATCAATAACTTCAACAATTAACTAGCCCTCAATAAAATAGCTATTGAAGTTTTAGTGTTGGTATTATTTCCAATCCAATTCAAACCTGTAAGCAGGATAAACCAAAAAAGAAAAAACCCTGATGCCTTAGCTATGTGTATTATCCTTTTAAATATAAAAGCTTGTTTTACCACCTAAATTAGTCAAACCTCTAAAGTTATACCATATTAGTTAATCGACAACCGCTATTTCTGCCTTTTCTTCTAATAGTAATAGCTTCAGGATGTTTTCTACCAGAAACTCTGCTTAACTGAGCCGGCTTCTTGAATGGATGGTAAGTTACAACTAGAGGATTTCGTAATACCCAGACTAAACAATTACTATCGAGCACTTGTAAATCATTCCTGATAAATAGTTATAAGTATGGGAAAATCCGACAAAGTCTATATTTATTATTCTAGCCACTATGGTGTACCGCTTTCCTGAAAGTATGCGGGGTGCTCTTGACGGATTTGTTGTTCAAATTGACTTATAGAACTAGCTAGTGGATGTTCTGGATTAATCTTTCTCATTTGATCCCAAGATGACCACGCATTTGTCATATCGAATTCTCTGAAATACTTATCACCCAAATCCTTGTAGGCACCTGTTAAAAAAGGATTTTCTTCTAACGCTTCAAGGAGAAGAGCACGGGCTTTTTCTGTTTGGCCTGCCATATCAAGGTAATTTGCCAGATAGATATCGAGAATGTAACGATGAGGCGTATTTTTTTTACGCTCTGTCTCTATAATTGCTATTGCTTCTATAAGTTGTTCTTTTGATGTGGGTTGCTTACGGATAGTGGTTGTCAGATTTTGGACATTAGGGGGAGCTTGAGAAAAAATGCGTTGAATTGTGCTTTTGTACGTATCAATATTCTTTCCCCCTGTGTGGTTTGTATACTCAAAAAACACCAGAGAGGCCTCTAAGTAGTTTTTCTGTTCTAGTAAGCTATTCATCTGCGATAAGTAATCATCCAAGGTATTTTCTTTTTCTGTTAAAGACAGTTTAATGACATGATTTAATTTTTCATCAAAAGCATATTTTTCTTGATAATTTTCAGGTGCTTTCATCGTCTCTGATACAGCATCTTTAAAGTTGGACATAGAAAAACTGCTTTGCTTTAAAACAGGGGTTTCTTCCTTGTTTCGATATGACAGCGAACTAAAAAAAACTCTCTCTTTACTTATATTTTCAATGATAATTGGGTGAATGGTATGCTCAAAAATTAGATACTTTTTATACGTATCTTTCACAGCACCACCAATAGAGTTACTAGACAAACGATAAGTAGCGACTTCTTCCCCATTATATAGAAAACTATACGACCCATCTTCTTCTTGCTTCTTCACTTTTTGGCTGGCTTTGGTGGTAGCGTCATCACCAAACATAGTTTCCAATTCAAAAGGGTCTGCTTGCAGAGTGCTAAAACCTTTTTCTTCTGCAAATTTTACTAATTTTAATCTATTGCTTCTTTCATAGTCCTTAAATGCAGGAATCGCATAGAGAGACGTGACAATAAAGTCTTTTTGCTTGTGATTAACGACAGTAATCGAATTTTTTGAAAAATCATAAATTGTTTGACTATCACCATCGCTGACAGAGAGTTGATTAGAACTTAGAATAACTACGGATGTTTTTTCTGAAGTTTTCACTTCAGTTTTATCACTTTTCTCGATATGGTCGGGATAGTATACAGGACTTTTATCAGGATGATATTCTGATACCTTTGAAACAACATCAAGGCTTATTGCATCTTGCTGGGCTGCCTGAGTACAAGACTGGAATGACAACATACCTAGTAAAATGGCTATTACAACATACGCTCTATTTTGCATAATCTAGTTTCTCTCCCTAACCTTATTTATAAACAATACTACAGCAACCTCAGAGAAGTGTCAGCATTAGAAAAAGTTAGCGACCAACCCTACTAATCCCAGCTTTGCATCGCTTCGATGGCTTGAGCCTCTGTGGTCATACAGTATGAACGTGTTGTCGTGATATCACTGTGGCCACAAGCAATTTGAAGCATTGGTAACGGGCGGCCTTTGTTGGCATTGATAGTTACGAAGGCTCGTCTTAACGAGTGAGGGGTTACTTTTACACCTGCTTTTCTACCCAGCTTGGATAATCGTACTCGAATACCGTACCGATCGATTGGTTTCCCTTTATGATTATAAAATAGATGATCAGTGCCTAATTCTTCTCGATGAGGTAAATAGATCAGTAGCTCATCCATCAGCATATTTGTCATTCCTACACGTCTTGTTTTACCCCATTTTGCTAGCTGGACTGTTAAAACCTTCTTTTCCATATCAATATCAGCTAGTTTTAGTTTCGCTGCTTCAGTAACCCGTAAGCCTGTTTGGTATAGCAGTATCACAATCATCCGATCTTTAGCTTGATCACAACAGGCTATAAGCTTTTGAATATCACCTTCTTCAACCGTAATCCGCTTAACCGGTAAATGCTGACGTGGACGAAACGATTTGACCTTTTCAAAAAAGACATTATCTATTTGTTCTTGTTCCAATATTATTTTTGCAAGACTAATCACGGCCTGATAGATTTTAAGGCGTTTTGTATGGTGAATGGGATCGATACTCATTAATGCCTGTTTGAGATTGGCTATTGAAATCTCATCGTAGCGCTTAAAATACCAATCTACATAGTATGTATAAACACCGATAGTCTTATCACTAAAGGGGCGTCCGCCAATCAATCCATAACGCATCGCTTGCTCCCATTCTTCTTTGAATGATTTGTGAGCTATTTTTGAAAATAAACCAGTTTCATTTTGCATCCTGTACCTCCTTAATTAGGGCTTTATAAAGACACCCTATTAACGCTCGGAAGGTTCAGTATCAGCAAGTCATATCAAGTATTTTAGACACATTCAGACACAGCTGTACTGGTGAATTTTTTTATCCCAAACAGCCCTACCCCCGGTAAGTAGTGCGTATGATTTCATAAAGATGGAAATCGAGACTAACTCCAGAAAGCCTCTCTTAGCAACGGTTTTAGAGCATCTTGAATAGCTTTTGCAATCTCTAAAAAACGTACATTTACAGTCACGTTCTAATTAAAATCAATTATCAGGGCACTGATAAAACAACCCCTAAAAATAGCTCTATCCCACTCCCTACAAGTAAAACCCCACTCTGGTCGGACCGACAGGATTTGAACCTGCGACCCCTACCACCCTGAGGTGGCCGTTTGGCGGCATTTTAAGTTATACCAAGGCCGAGACAGCATCAAAATCGAATACCACATCTTGAAAATAAATTGTTTCAATAAGTCCTGTACCCGAATCTGAGATTAACGTATTATCAAAATAATGCTCAATCAATATACTATTATTTTGATCAATGACAATATTCAACGCATCATTAAAACCATTACTATCACTATCTAAACCTTGCCACATGGCTATATCAAACTGGTTTAAATCAAAATAAATAGCGTCATTACCCTGTGTATCTCTAATCTGATCCTGACCCATTAATAACCGTTCGCCATAAAAATAGCGATCGTTACCTGTACCACCATACATCAAGTCATCGCCCTCAGCACCACGGATGGTGTCATCACCCTCCATACCGTGTAAGATGTTATTACCGGTACTGCCAATTATTGAATCTTCAAACTTAGAGCCAATAACGCCTTCAAAATTCTCTATATCAAAAAAGTGAAATCCGTCTTCAATCGTCTCTCTATTTTTAATAAAGCTCGATTCGAGATTTACAACCATAGATACCTGCTCGCCCATATTTCGAAGAGAAATCATATCCTGTGTACTGTTACCACCAATCACGTTCTCAATATTTGAAAGCGTATCGTATTCCCCGTTACCTTCAATACGGCTTAATCCGTGGTTATAATAAACAGGTGTTTTCGTCAGACTATAGTCAACAGTGTCATATCCGTCTCCGCCATCATAGTGGTCGTTGCCAGATTTAGTGTATTCAATAAACGTATCATCGCCATCAAATCCAAAAGCTTCCTGATCGCCATAGCGGAGTGTGATTTCGTCATTTCCAGCACCCGCAGTGATCGATGACACTTGTGTATCCACATGCCATGACACGACACTACTACCTGATTGTACGTATGTCCCTTTCACTGTCAATTCAGATGTCATCTGATGAAAATTAAGTTGTGTTTCAGCTGAAACATCTCGAATAACATCACGACCAAAATCCTCATCAAATAAATACACGTCTGAACCATCGCCACCAATCAAGGTATCATGTCCTGAGTCGCCCGAAAGAATATCATCGCCAGTAC
Organism: uncultured Vampirovibrionales bacterium; assembly: GCA_964351765.1. Lineage (GTDB taxonomy): Bacteria > Cyanobacteriota > Vampirovibrionia > Vampirovibrionales > Vampirovibrionaceae > CAYGPY01. The sequence goes on along the minus strand of CAYGPY010000153.1, from coordinate 1,090 downwards.
TAGCAATCAAAATATCGTTACCATCGCCACCAAAAAGTTCATCATTACCTTGAGCGCCCATTAGAATATCGTGGCCTTCGTCACCACGCAGGATATCATCACCCTCGGCACCATACAATTCATCGTCACCCAGGTTACCAATTAGTTCATCGTCACCTGACAGACCAAATAGCGTATCCGAACCCAAGGTACCTTCAATTATCTGATTATTACTAACGGTATTATCAGTCTCTTGATTATTTTGATCCTCGCTATCATTAGGAATATCGCTATACTCTGTCAGTACTACTAAATTTTTCACATCAAGTAAGGTATCAAGCATGGCATCTTGAAATTTAATCAACTCAATAAAGCCATTCCCCTCATTCATTTCTTCTGTGTTATCAAAATAATGGTTAATACTAATCAATGATGCGTTATCAGGCTCAATCACTAAACGATCGTAAAAGCCGTTACGGTCTGAATCCTCTGCACGTAAAGCATTGGCGCCTAAGCCTGCCAGTGTTAATGAGCGAGATAAGTCAAGCGTATCCACTCCCGAATCGTCTCTAATCGTTGCCTCATCAGTCGATTGTGTTGAAACCAATGTATAGAGGTCATTGCCTCGGCCACCAAACAAGAAGTCCAAACCAGAGTCTAGCCAAATGTGATCATTTCCGCCCTCTCCGTAGACGTAATCATTGCCTGAAAAACCCCTTAATATACTGTCGTCACCGTCACCACCATAAATTGTATCATTACCAATTCCGCCTCGTATACTGTCATTTCCACCATAACCATATATTATATAGTTATCGTTCCCGCCCACTAAAACCTCATTATTATTGTTTCCATAAATCGTTGTCGTCATATCAAAAATCCCCTTCAGATACACCGCAAAAACAACAGCCTAAAACGCTGCGAATAATTTGTTCTAAAACCCTGATAAGTAGTGAAGCCAAAGCGACAGCAAAAGTCACCTTATACTAAACGTATCACACCCATAACCCATTAACCTCCTATGTTTAAAGGAAAGAGTAATTAACGGTAATCCCGACTCTGGTCGGACCGACAGGATTTGAACCTGCGACCCCTACCACCCCAAGGTGGC
>CAYGPY010000152.1:0-6882 GCA_964351765.1 uncultured Vampirovibrionales bacterium | reverse complement strand
CGATGGTATTGGCCCCAGCCTACGGGATGGTCACCAAAAAGAGCAACGTCTTCCCAGGTAGTTTCCGTTGCCCGTGGATGCCGTATGTACCCATCGTTGGTATGGCTAGTATGATCTGGATGATGGTACAACTGCCAGCCGTTGCTTGGATTCGCTTATTCATCTGGCTGGCCGCCGGTATGGTTATCTATCTAGGCTATGGCATGAGCCACAGTAAGCTGAATGACAAAAACAAGTAAGTCTTAGCTTAACTAAGTCCTACATAAATCATAAAAAATTATCCCCTCAATGTCATCAAAAAACATCGAGGGGATTTTCAAATAGAAAAAATAAAAGTATTAAAATCAAAAACTAATGCGGCACAACAACACGGCTAATTAATACGCGTTCATTGTCATCGCTCGTATTAATACTTAAATCGTCTTGCTCAACCGAAGTGCTATCCTCAACCGTATTGGAAGGTTGATTCAACATGTGATCGTAGGCGACCTTGGACACGTCTTGAATGATGTCGCGGGCGGTGTAGTCGTTGAAGGGGCGCTCTACTTGTACGGAAATATAATAGTATCTTCCATCGGGAAGGTAGACGATCCCTGAATCAGCGAGGGCGGTGCCAATGTCACCGGTCTTATGAGCGATCATCGTATCTCTGGGTAACTTAGCAGGCAACAAACGTTTGTTGTGCGTACCCGTTAAAATCGTCAGCAAATTTTCTCTAGAATCATTACTCACGCCATACCCATTTTGAATATTATAGAGAATGGTTACCATGTCACGCATGGCAATCGTGTTAGTACCACGCAAGTCAGGCAGCCAGTTACGGATGCGGGTGTCTTCAAACCCAAGGGTATCAAAATGACGATTTAAATACTGCCACCCACCCAAGTAATCAATCACCATATTCGTACAGGTATTATCACTAATCTGGATCATATCCTTGACCACATCATAGGCAGGAATGCTAAAACCGGGTTCTTTGTATTGTAGAATACCCGCGCCACCCGTGCGATGTAGCTCGGTATAGAGTAGTGGCGTATCAAGCGTAACCCACTCTTTGTCCACCGCCTGAAAGAAGGAGTACAGCACAGGTAATTTAATGACACTCGCGGCTGACACATCGCGCTCACCATCAATGGAAACTTCACGACCGGTTTGTGGATCGTAGACATAGACTCTGGGTATAAATTCATCAGGGTACTCGGCAAACACGTTCATCATTTTTTGTTTCAAGGCATGGTCATACCCCATCACCGTGGGAGAAACCAATTCATGATTAAACAATAACGTGCGGCTACCCATTTGAGTAATATTACCAAAGCGATCAATCCAAGGCCCTTCGGTCACTTCAGCCAACAGAGGTTTGGTTGAAAACCCATACGAAGAGGCCATCATCGCACGCTGATTTAACACCACAGAGGGCTGTTCGTTTTCTTGTTTTGCAAACATCGACATCACCGAAAACGGTGTACGTTTTAAACGATGCCAAAACGACGTGGCATTTTTTTCAGGCGGTGTGATCGGAACAACCGCCGCGGGATCCGGATCAATGTCAGGGGTAATCTCATCATAGGACGCCATTGCTAATGCATCCGAATCGATTTCAGACTCCTGCACGGTAGAGATACCCGCAGAGAGTGTTGTTGTTTTATAAGCAGGGTTCACAGCGGTTTGCGATGAGTCACCAGCAAACGACGTATAAACCGGTGTTTGTATATTGCCAAACGACGCTATCTTTGCACTGACAACACTAAACACCCCATAAAGCGTAAACACACTAGCAGCGAGTAATACACCCACCATCGAAACAACCACAGCACCACGAATCAATTGCCCACGACGTCGGTTGCCACGGCCTGATTTTTTTTGACGCCTCTGACTCAATGACGGTTGCGCTTGCTCAAAAAAGAAGTCATCAAAATCATTACGCACCGGAGGTCTCTGCTGTCCAACTTGAGGCAGCGACGTTTGACGCGAATGATTAAATAACGATGGATCGTATTCTGGCAAGAATCAAAAAACCTTTTTTAAATAATTAAAGCTTAAAAAATTCTGAAAACCCTGTAATAGAAACCAGCTTGATAAGCACGTCTCTTCTTATAGTTTACAGTATTTTTGCAACCATTGTCGCTCTGCACGGGACAAATATTTACCAATTTTTTGCACACACGCATAGTGATACTTTTCTAACCAACGACGTTCTACATCGGTCAGCTGGTTCAGGAGAATCAATTTTTTATCAAACGGAATGTAAGTCAACGATTCAAACACTAGCCATTTTTGAGCGTCTTTACTGGCTTTTTTACTACCTGAGGCACTTGCTTCACGTACCACATAGAGATTTTCAAGACGAATACCGCCTTTACCCGGCGCGTAATACCCCGGTTCAATACTGGTCACCATACCCACTTCAAATGGTGTTACAGCTCGCTTATGGATACCGTTAGGGCCTTCGTGCACATTTAAAAATGCACCCACACCGTGACCGGTACCGTGACCAAAATCAAGTCCTTGCTGCCATAGCGCCGATCGCGTAATGGCATCGAGTGCCACACCATCAGTGCCTGAAGGGAATTTCTGGTTCGCGCACGCAATGTGCGCCTTTAGAACTGCCGTGTACTGCTGCTTTTGCTCTAGTGACGGCTTCCCAATAATCATTGTTCGAGTGCAATCGGTGGTGCCACCCACATAATGCACACCACTGTCCACCAAGAACAATTCCCCCTTGGTCAGGGCTTTTCGGGGGCTTGGTGTGCCATAATGCACAATGCTACTGTTGGCACCGGCTCCAGAAATGGTGTTAAAACTAAGGCCCATATAGCCACGCTCACTGGCGTATCGACGCTCAAGCTCGTTGGCAAACGACAACTCACTAACACGTTGGCCATACTTAAGTTGCTGGTACATCCACCACAGCGCAAGACTTTTAGCCTTTGATGACTTAATATGAGCGGCTTTAATCCATTTTACTTCGGTCGGATTCTTGAGTGCCTTCATCATCTCAATCGGCGTTTTGACTTGCTTTACCTTGCCCTTGGCACGTATCACAATCCGATGGCTTCCGGCGGTTGTGTGGCTCGGATCGATCAACACAGCTGAATTGGATTGCGTTGATTTGGCATGGCGAGCCAACTCTTTTTTGTAGTGCGAATAAGGCAGGATTTTGAGATTCAGGCCAAAAAACGGGTCATTTTTAGCGCTTTTTTGACCGTTTTTTGCTGTTTTTTTGCTATTTTTGGCCATTTTTTTGTCGTTTTTGGACGCGTTTTGAGCGTTATTTTTAAGAATTTGCTCCACCGTCTCAGTCGGAAATTTGTCACAAAACAACGCAACATCTTTCATCGAAACAATGGCATAAGCCATAAAAACAGGGTTATACGGAATATCCGATCCCCGTAAATTAAGCAGCCAGCAGATTTGATCCAGTTTAGTGATAGGAAGCACCGAAGCATTAAGGGCTTTCATCTTGTCTCGCAAGGCTTTCAGCTTATTTTTACTGCTTTGACCGGTGTACTTCTCTGGCAGATGAATCACAGGCTTGTTGACAGGGCTAGGATACTTGCTATTAGGGTCTTTTAACCACACGCCATCTACCAAGTTCGTATCAACGACCTTGAGCTTGGTTTGGTTTTTTTTGATGCCCTTCGATGCCTTCTTCACAAGGTTTTCAAGCGCATTCTCCCATGCCAGCGTAACCGTAAAAGCGTCATAACCAATAGTAATAGGGGTCTTCGACTTTTGAGACTGTTGCTCCAGCGTCTGAAGGCACGATAAAACACCGGTTTCACCGAGTTTCACGCGGTTAAAGAGCTTGCCATCCACCTCGGCATCCACCTGCTCGTAATAGCGTGAATCAGCAAAGACCCACGCCTCTTTCAGGCCAATCAGGGCATCACCCGCAGATCCGGTGAAGCCTGAGATGTACTCGCGGCGCTTGTTTTCATCGGGCAGGTATTCATTCAGATGCTCATCACCTGAGGGCACCACATAATAGTCGAGTCCGTGTTGCTTCATCAGCTTGCGTAACTCAGCTAATCGCTTGCTATAAAGGCTTGTTGAAGACATTGTAGTTTTAGATGCCTTTTTTGACGAGGAGGGTGTTGTGGCTTTTGCACTTGATTTCGATCTAGCTTTGGCAACCTGTTTGGTCTTTCCACGAGGGGCTTTAGAGCTCGACGTGTTACGGTTTTTACTCGTATTTCTAGATTTGCGTTGTACCGCCATTAAATAAATCTCTCATCGTTAAAAAGGTGGACTACATAAAGACTGTTTACCCTTCTATTGTAACCGTTTTCACAGGTTCTAACACTACCCAACTGGTCAAACTACGGTACAAAACAACACCCACGCCTTTGATAGAGGGCGTGGGTGTTGTTTTAAAACTAGACGAAGGGGATTAACTAAGCTGTGACGGTGGCTTCAGTCTTCTCGTCAGCATGGGTTAAATAACGTTGAGCAAGGCGAACGCCCATTTTGAAGGCCCAGCCTAAAAACAGAAGGTGCAGGCCAAACACAATTAAAATCGGAAGCTGAAAGTGCGTAATCAGAACTTGGGTATCCATTTTACTCAGTACGCGAACAAGGTGAATATAGCCACTCAGCACGTTATTAGCGCTAAAGATGATTTCCATCATCGGCTTCATCACCGTATTTAACAATGGCCAAGCCGGCGATACGAGACTAGCAATCGACGCTAAGACGAAGCCTGAAAGCCATTCAAGGCGTTTGTGAGGGATAAGTTTTAAAAGTACTTGCACGTTATCATTCCATCATAAGTTGCTACGGGTTTACAGTGCCTGATCGTCTATAGTTCGAATCGATAGATGTATATACTAATGAGATATTTAAGATGATCAAAAGAAATAGAGACGTTATACCCTGTATGTAAATAAACACCCCTGAGCCACTAAAAGTGCTAGCAACTCCCTCTTTTGTTACAAGATTGTAATCATTGTTTATTTAGTTATTCATCAAGTCCTTCCTCCGTCACACCTTTCAGTTTTTTGGGTTTTTGACGATAATGCTATTAATGAGCAGAGAGACTAAAAAAATGCAATGGGGTTTCACGCTACCCGAATTACTAGCAGCACTCGCTATTCTGGGTGTGATTGCTACCTTTACCATTCCAAAGGTACTCAATGCATCACAAAGCAGAGAGTGGAAGGCGACGACCAAAGAGGCTGTTTCAATGGTCGTTGGGGCTTATAACGCCTATCGAATCAATAACACGGTGGATCCCGATGTTCTGACCGTGGGTGATATCACTCCTTATATGAACTACATCCGTATCGACACATCGAGTGATGTAGACCATTATTATGGTCACGCTTCTCCCGTAAGAAGCTGTGGTAATCCAAGTCAAATGTGTATTGTCATGCACAACGGGGCTGTAATACGCATTGGTACTTCAACAGGGATTTTCTTTTGTGCTAGTGACGCTAGAGCACGATGGTTTCAGGTAGATCCTGACGGTAAGGTAACCGATGCCGTACCGACAGCAACAGGAAATGGCAAAGCAATCTCTTTTACCCTTTATGAAAACGGGCGTGTGACCACATCAGGGGATAGAATCAACCCTACCTGCGGCTCCGCACCTCCGGTCAACTCACAACCCCCTTGGTTTACTTGGTAGCTTGATGTAAACGTAACACTTGAACACATTGAGCTACAGAATTTTAAAAAGCCCTTAGAATGATAAAGCTAGGTGCTTTTGGCACGCCATTACCAGAGCATTGTGTTTCACGTATGCTTAATCCTTAATTATTCACATTTCACCAACCACATAGGCAATCTCCCGTATGGGTGACGAAAATAAACAGTTTGAGGCCACGCCTCAGAAATTGAAAAAAGCACGCGAATCGGGTCAGGTCTTTAAGAGTAAGGATTTGTCCACGGCCGTCTTTTTGGTGTCGATGTTTATTTTGCTGTTTAGCATGGCCCCCTTGGTGTGGACGCACATTGCCTCGCTGTTTATTTTGATTTATGACCAAATCCCCAACCGCACGATTGAAAATATTGGTTGGCAGTATATTTTTCTTGTGACGGTTAAAACCCTGGCCAGCTTGTTACTCCCCTTTATTTTAGGTGCAGCCTTAATCGCTATTCTCACCGATTTCTTTCAGGTGGGGCCACTGCTTGCCACCAAAGCCATTGAACCCAAATTCGATAAACTTAACCCGGTTAAAGGCTTAAAAAATATCTTCTCCCAAAAAACACTCGTTGAACTCGCCAAAAACATCTTTAAGATGTTGGTGATGGGCTCCGTGGGTGTGATGATCTTTTTAGAGTTCTTGCCTAAGCTGCTTAAAGTAGGGGGCAGTGAGAACACATTTGCCATTTTGGGTATTACCGGCGAGTTACTGATGAAGTTTATTTTGATTGCCGGTGGTGCGTTCTTTCTTTTGGGCTTGGCCGACTTTTTATACCAGCGTTGGAAGTTCATGCAAGATCAAAAGATGTCCTTCAAAGAGATTAAAGACGAATACAAGAACTCGGAAGGTGATCCGATGGTAAAGCAAGCTCTGAGGCAAAAGCGCATGCAGATGCTTCAGCAAAGTATGCTTGAAGCCGTTCCTACAGCTGATGTAGTTACCACCAATCCCATACACATTGCCATCGCAATCAAGTATAATGCAGATAATATGGAAGCACCCCATATTGTGGCAAAAGGCACTGAGTTATTTGCTGAACGGATTAAAGACATGGCTCGCAAGCACGAGATTCCTATTGTTGAAAACCCGTTAGTGGCCAGAGCATTGTATCAGTTGGACATTGATCATGAGATTCCACCTGATCTGTACCAAGCGGTTGCTGAAATCCTGATGTTTGCTTGGCGAGTACGTGGGCAAAGCGCCCCCATACCAGCAGGCCAGCAACAACCTGAAG
>CAYGPY010000151.1:0-6910 GCA_964351765.1 uncultured Vampirovibrionales bacterium | reverse complement strand
CTATTCGAATGAGCTATATATTCATAATAAGTAGCTTGCGTACTTTCAGAATCCCAAGAATTAAAAATTACTAAATTGCCATTTTGCTGGTTTTGAGAAATAACTGTAGCTTCTTCATGTATTGGTACATTAAGTCCCGCTGAAGGTATAACATTAAATGTTTCCATTTCAGGATTATACAATTCAATACCTTTACTCGAAAGTATAAATACGTTTCCATCATTAAGCTTAGCCATTATAGGCTGTTCATGTTTGAAATTTGCTTGTCCTTTTGTAGGTCGAAAAGATAGTGTTTTATAGTCGAATAATTCTGTCCCGCCAGCCGGAGACACACCTGAACCAATAATAAAAACGTTTCCGTTTTTTAATGGCAAATATCTCAATACAGATCTATAATCCATATAACCTACATGGTTCAAGCCCAACTTTAGATCATCTGCTGAAGAAGGGAAATCATCCTGAAATACACACCCAGAAAAAACTAGGAATAAACAGCATAAGGGCATTAAAAACAACTTAGTCATTCTAAAATTTATAGCCATATATTGAAACATCTGGGTGCCCCCGAAAGTTGATCAAGTTTGAACTAGAATATTTCGTAATTCCATGACTGAAAAGTAGTCCTCAAAGGCAAAGAAACTATTCTGATACTATATTAGACTTCCCCTTACCCGACATCCAGGCGTAATAGCCTGCAAACATCATGGCACCCATATAGCCACAGACGAAGCACGAAGCGCCCATCACCACGTTGGCAAAAACAAATTGTGCGGGCTTCTTTTTGGCATATTTAACAGTGGCTTGGGCAATGCGGTTAATTAGCGCGTTCACGTTACGCAATATCCAGATAAACAACAAAATGGGATTGCGTGTAAACGGCAGAGGGTAGGTCACCCAGCCTAAGTACCACGGCGTGTACGAGCCTTTGGTCGATTCCTCGGTCGCGTCACCCGCCTCAGTAATGGCCTCTTGAATATCTGGCTCATCCTGCTGATAGGCGTTTTGCTGAGTAACATGCTTGTCTGAATTGGACTTATGCATCGTGGTTTCCTCATATCCTGTTGATTTTTTATGGTCGTAAAAACGTGATTTAAGTCACAACTTTTTACTACAACCGTCTTTGATACGAACGTGTATCGAAAAAACATAAAACAATAGTATCCAGCTTCAAGCCTCATTCAAACACTTGAAACCCAACTGTCACAATACTTCCGACTTTTCAAAATAGCTGTTGTCATTGCGTTGTATAGTTTATATCGACAGAAACCAGCCAAACTGTAATAATCCTCACACTCCAAATCCCAGTTCTATAGTAAAATATCTACAGTAATAGCGATTCACTTATGCAATGTAATTTTAAACGTTACGGCGCTTGGTTATCGCATCGTATTAGCGAATCGTTATTGTAAAAAATCAGGTATTGCTTTTTTGTTTCTAACCAATTAACATGCCCTGATGACGGTTATTTACTCTTCATTTTTTAACTGTATAAATTAAATCCATATTATTGTTGGTGATTAAAGAGAGAGAGAACACACAATGAAAAAACACGTAATTCTTGGCCTTTTGGCCGCTATGATGGTTTCTGGCGCTGCGTTTGCTGATGACGAACTTATTTCTGATGGTTCTGAAATGGGCGACTTCACATCCAGCAACCCTGCTGCAGCTTACATCGTAACTGCTCCTTTGCGCGCTGTTACCGGTGGTGTTGGCTTCACCGCTGGCGCTATGGGTGGTGCTTTCAAAGGTATCGCTACAGGCTTCCAAGACGCTAACGCGTTTGCCCGTGACGTACACGACAAAGAAGAAGGCGAAATTCCTGAGCAATTCGTTCGCAACGTACTTTACGTGCCAACCGTTGTTGCAGCTTCCGCTGTATACCTTCCATTGAACATCGTTACCGAATCCCTTACTTCTGGTTGGGATATGGGTGGTCGTGGTTCAACATACTGGAACCGTCTATAGTCCTCTAACGTAGTGACTATAACGATTTCGTCTGTTAATCAGATCAAACGATAGGATATTAAACCTATGAATATAGACCCCAAAGTTGGCAGAAAACTCGGCCTCTTTGGGGTCTTATATTTAGTCTTTGTAATTATCATTTTACTCGGTGGGGGATCCGCCAGTGAGTACGCAACACCTTTAACCGAGCTCTTCTTCCCCACTAACGAAGGCAAAACACTCTTTGGTAGTGAGCGTGCTTATCAGGTGATGGCACTCACGTTGGTCTATTGGGTTGGCATCGGCTTGTACCTCTTCATCAAGCACGGCCCCAAAGACGAGGATTAGATCTCTAATTAGACTAGTCCATGCATAACATGAAACACCACATTTTGATCAAAATAGCCTCAAAAACACCTTAAAAAGGGGTCAAAAACGTGTAAAAACACGTCAAAAATGGCCAAAAAACACTCAAAAACGAGTTTTTTTTGCCCTACTTAATTCGGATAATCCAAAATATACATCTGATTTTCAGAATTAAGCGTATTTACTCTAAAGTTCACTAGCATCAAAACGACTTCAGTGGTTTTTAGTAAGTAGGACAGTAGAGTATCGAAAAAGCAACGCAAAGGATCTCAACTATGGCAGCTCAACCCATCATCGCTCAAACCAAACGCTTCACTTACGCAATGGCACCTGAAGTGACACCGTCGTTTCGCAAAATTCACCAAAGCGTTATCAACTGGATCGAAAAACCGGTGAACGAGTTGGGGCAAGTTCTTAAAAAAGGGCTTAAAGGCGAACTGACTGATGATGTCGTCGAAATTGGTGGCCACACCTTTAAGGCCGAAAATCTTGACGGTTTAGCGGGGCTTCACTCCGAAATGAAACGCATCAAAGGCTTGCCTGACCTTGAGCGCATTGCCACAGGCTACATTGAAGCCAGCGTTTTGTTTGCTAAAGCCATGATCAGTAAAATCGCCAAAATGATTGAAGCCAAGCCTCCAGTGGCTTAATAAGCAATAACCTCAAAAAACCTTATTTGATATAACCTAGTAAGCCTTTCTTATTGCTAGGTTATATCGCGTTATATATAGTTTTATATACTTTTTTGAAAATAGTGGCAATTCATCATTCTTGATTGTTTTTATTCTAGTAGCATTATTTATTTACCCCTACCTCATTCAAAACCCATTGAGTGAATCAGTTTAGCCGATACAGCTCGGATTTTTTGCCAATTTTCAGGAGAGCAATTTATGTCCTTTACCGACGATATTTTTGATAAAGTTTCAACCGAAATTCAAAGTAGAATTGAAAAACAACAAGAAAAAATGAAAACGAAGAAGAAGCGCATTGGTGTTGTTGGTGTCGGTTCAGCGGGCTTATTAAGCTTGATTCACTTTTGTACGTGGCTTGATGCTGACTGGGAAGTCTATTCCATTCACAACCCAGCCAAACCGATTTTAGGTATTGGCGAAAGCACCAACGGCGAGTTTGTAGGTCTTCTTGAACGAGGCACGCACTTTGGACTCGGTAATCAAAGCGATTTAGATGCCCTCGATGCGACCCTTAAGTTTGGTAGCAAATTCTCAGGATGGCGCGAAAATTCTTGGATCAACCCATTACTCGATGGCAACACAGCCATTCACTTTAATAACTTTCATTTTAAAGACTTTGTTTATGAACGCCTTGAAAAACTATGGCCTAAACAGTTTCGTTTTATTGAAGGCGACGTCAAAAGCATGATCAATCACGACGACCGTGTGACGATTACCATTAATGATACAGAACATGACTTTGACTACGTGATCGACTGCATGGGATTCCCCCCAGCTTTTGATGACTATGTATTGAGTGATTGCTCACCCGTCAATCGTTGCCTCATTCATAGTGTTGCTGATTTTGAATACGAGCCCTTCACCGATCATATTGCCCATGCCAATGGTTGGATGTTTGGTGTACCCCTAAAATCCAGAAAAACCTATGGCTACTTGTACACCGATAAAATTACATCCAAAGAAAACGCCATTGAAGATATGAAACGCATTCTCAATGTGGATAAACTCGATGATAAAGAATACGTTTTTAACTGCTATTACACCAAAAATTTAATTGAAGGCCGTATTTTTAAAAACGGAAACAAAGCGCTGTTCTTTGAGCCTCTTGTTGCCAATTCCATTTTTATCTACACCTATGCAACACGCCTTATGTTTGATTACATGATGGGTGCAAGTGATATGGCAACCGTGAATGCATCGTTTATTCAATCGGTTCAACAAATGGAAGACATCATTAGCTACTATTACCAAGGTGGCTCCACCTTTGACACCCCCTTCTGGGACTACGCAACAAAGTTAACCAAAGATCGTTTAGACAAGCGTGAAGAGTTCGAAGCGATTATGAGTACCTACCGAAGCAACAAAGATAAAGGTACGCTACACACGTCTCCTGTCTATGGCTATAAGCCCCTGACGTGGGAGATCGTTGATGAACAAATGGGCTATGGGTATATTAGTTAATAAAAAGAGAGCGACCGTTGCTATAACCAGAGGCACCTCAATCATTCCTTCGCGGGAATGACGGATAAATTAAAAATGGTTTAGTATTATTACAGATAAAAAATAAAAGCGACCTTAAGTATCTAAACTAAGGTCGCTTTTGTGTTTTTTAACTTTGTTAAAACCGTCGTGAAAACTTAGTCACCAATAACGGCTTTAGCAATCAATTCACGATCGGCTTTTGCACTGCTGGTGCCGTCACCGTATTTCAAGGCATTCACCACGTTGGTATCAGCAAACAAGTTTTTACCTGTCACATCATTCGCTTTTTTCACAGCGTCAACGGCTGTTTCCCAAGCAAATGAACGAGCCATTGCGGCTTCTTTTTTGCCTTTAGCACCAAGTTTAATCGCTTGCTTGTCAATCAATTCAAGCGCTTTTTGGTTGGTGGTAATTTCAGACAAGGCACCCAACTCAGCTTGGAAGCTGTTAAACAAGTCACGCATTCCTGTGCCATTGTTCATTTCAGCCATTAACTGTGCGGTTAAACCAACGACCAATGAAGCACGTGCATAATCAAGCACTTCGCTGATGGTTTGTGGGGCTTGTTGTAAACGATCGTTAAACTTGGTGAGGGCCAAGTCATTCATCACTTCATTACCCACAATGTCCATTGCGATAATGAGTTTTTGAATTTCAGTTGATCCTTCATAGATACGGAATACGCGCTGGTCACGTAATAAACGCTCAGCAGGATATTCTTCCATAAAGCCGTTACCGCCAAAAACCTGAAGTGCCGAATCGGTCGTCACAGCGGCATGCTCGGTGGCAAACAATTTTGCCATTGATGCGATACGGGTGTAATCCACTTCATCACCACCGGCTTGTAAGGACTTATCATTTTCGTCACGCACTTGAGCAGAAGCAAAGGTATAGAGCTTACCAATTTCTGTTTTGGTGGCCATATCCGCAATACGCTGACGAATCAGTGGGTAGTTTACAATCTCGGTACCGCCTTGCTTACGATCTTTGGCGTAAGCAACCGCTTCGTCAATGGCACGTTCAGCCACACCGGTTGCCATTGCGGCAACACCAATACGACCACCGGTTAAGGTTTTCTGGTAAATCTTTTTACCCACACCATCTTCAGGAATACCACCAACCAAGCGATCGGCAGGAATTTCAACATCAATAAACGCAACGCTCGCCGTGTCAGAAGAATGTTGACCTAATTTTTCGTAGCCGCCCAGTTCAATTTTACCCACGTCATCACGATGCACGATAAAGGCGTTAATCACAGGCTTCTTGGATGGCTTACCATCTTTATCGACACCAATACCTGCTTTAGGGTCACGGGTTTGAGCAAGAACAATATAGTAGTCGGCAATGTTACCGTTAGTGATGAAAATTTTCTCACCGTTGATAACCCATTTATCGCCTTTTCTAACGGCTTTGGCTTCAACCGCACCAGGGTCAGACCCCACCTTTGGCTCGGTAAGAGCAAAGGCGCCTACTTTTTCACCGCTAATGATTTCTGGCAAGTAACGATTCTTCTGATCGTCGGTTCCGTGAGCCGCAATAGGCTTACCAAACAAGCCGTTGTATGAGGACAATAGAACGGATGTTGCAGCACCTGCATCTTCATAAGCAAACTGACGGACAAGCTCAACACCGGTACTTGCAGGGAGCTCAAGGCCACCGTACTCGGCTTCGGCATCCACACCCAACACGCCTAAATCACCCATGTCTTTAATTAGGTTGCGTAAGGGATCATACATGGCCTCATAATCAACCACCTCTTTACCATTAGCGGTTTTGGTTGGTGGCTTTTTATGGTTGGCCATCAACTTAGCGTAATCACCATCACGGTAGGTATTTTCAAGATAATCTTTTAATACAGCCGACATCTCTTGGGTCATATCATCCAAGCCGTACTTATCAACAGATGCAGCAAACTTAATCGGCGCTGTACGTGAAAACTGAACCACATCCGCACTGAGTGGTGATAAGGCTGATGAGGAATGAAGTGCTTGCTCAGATGGCTTGCGTACAAGTTTACTGACAGGGTTAACCTGTTGCAACATGGTGGAAACTGAATTAATCATAGTCGTGTGACTCCCTATACAATACTGGTGTAATAAAGCGTAAAAAATAATTATAGATATGAAATTTGTTACTATCTGGTGGCGACTGAAGACAGGCAAGCCCTTTAAAATACGCCCTGCATATCAAATGCCCACTTCATCAACGTTAAATATCTGCCCTAAATAAATCGTGAATTGCTAAGTTGAATATCAATTTTAGATAATGAAACCGTACCCCTCAGGGAACCCCATGGTTATAGCATAAAAACAATAACGCAAAAATTATAAAAACAATAGTATTAAGGCACTGCTTTAATACAACGTCATTTGTCTTATAATAACTCTCTTAAGATACGCATCATCTACCAGAGAGAGAAGAAACAC
>CAYGPY010000150.1:0-6971 GCA_964351765.1 uncultured Vampirovibrionales bacterium | reverse complement strand
CGTGTGGCTCGTGCAAAGCATTGGATACGCGTCTGTAAATCCGCTGAATTTAAAGCCGTCATGCGTGAAATTTATCAAGAACGTTCTATTTTAGCTAAGCGCCGTGCTGATATGCGAACTATGCGCCGAGTGATTTCCGAGCGTTTAGAAGCAGATTTGCAAAAATTTAATAAAGCCAACAATGAAGAAAGTATTTTAACCAAAATAGGATTTTGGGATGATGAAGACTCAGACGAGATACCCAATAAACGTTCTTCAACTAAGGTTGATGCCGGCAAACGCACCGGCGCTATCATAGGCAACCGAGTGGTTACAAAAGGTGCAGAATATGGCGCTATTCAACTCGGAAAAGAACTACTCGCTAAATCGGCCGTTGTTGCCGGCAGAGTTCTGGGCACAGTGGGTGCAGTTAAAAACTGGCTCGATCTTGGCGTGGTGGGTGATGCATCGGGCGATATGAATGCCTTGCTGCCTTATATGACAAACCGTTTAGAAAAAATTGCCTACCTTGAAGCCTTGATTATTCAGTACGATGATTTGGTTCAGGCTCACGATACACTCATTACTGATATCGAAAAAACCTTTGATGCCAATGCGTGCAAACAATGCCCGCTACCAAACAACAAAAAAGCACCCGCAAAAAAAGCGGTGCAATCCAAAAAGCCTGTTCAAGCTAAAAAAACGGTGGAAGCAAAAAAACAGTCTTCAACTCAAAGCAAAAAACCTCAAGGGCGAAGCCGTATTGATAACGCCTCCCCTCGACCAAGCAATCTGCCCAAGCGTAAAGTACTTACGCCAGAGGAAAGACGAAAGATTTTTGAAGACGCGCGTCGAGAAAAAGAGAGTGGGAAGTAACACCCCTTCTGATTAAATAAAGCTAGTTCTCCTTGAACTAAAAACCTCTTTAGCGTAAAATAACAGTCACTAGAGGGAGATGCCGTTTATTTCAGAGGGTTGATAATGGCATCTGAATGCCATCCAATTTAGTTTGTATAATCAAGCTATCATCATTAAACAGAGAGTTTCCACGATGCCGACACCACTATCTTTGGCTCATCACCTTGGGTTTTCACGCATTGACTATTCAACCAATGGCCAGCTCGTTCGCAAACAAGCTGTGCCCGCCTTGCAACGCGATCATGTTCAGTTTGGTAATACCGATGCATCTGAACAGCAAGACCTTCCCGATCCGATGCCACCGTCAAAAGTGTTGTATGTCCGTCATACCTCTCGCAAAACATTAAAACTGCGCAAATGGCTGCCCGACCCTCAAAAAACACCGCCTGTTGAAGCACCTATTGTTTTGGTTGTACATTCACTCGGTGGGCGTACTCGCTGGATGTCACCACTGGTAAAACGTTTAATGAATACCAACAGTAACTTTCATTACTATGGCTTGGATATTCCTTATGTAGGCGCACATCCCTATAAAAAAGGGCATTTAAGTAACGGACAGAAACCTGTTAAACAAGTATTAGAGACCATTGACTACCTCAGTAAAAAGCATAACCGTAAGGTTTATGTGGCTGGCTTAAGTATTGGGGGGCTATTCTCCACTCACGCAGCCATTCATCAGCCCGAAAATCTAGGGGGCGTCATTGCCATTTCACCAGGGTATTTTCCATCTGATCGCATTGTGAATAAAAACACCATTCGAACCGGTATTTTTGGTGAAAAATCGATTAAAGCAACGCTTCGAGACAAGCTCCCCTATCCTTTCAAGAGCAAGGACTTTAAGCCCAAAGCAACGAAAAAGAGCAAAGGCTTTGGTGCAATGCGCCCTTCTGACAATGATCAAACCCGCTTTGATGAACTTCGTACCGAGCTTCAACACCTCATTCGGCGAGAGAAAAGCAGTGGCGACAACAAAGTAACCGATCTAACCATTCGAAGCTACTATGAAATTACGAAACTGATGCTGCGTTTAGCCTTTGGTGGCGCTAAAAAAATCAATACACCCTATCGTTTGTATCTAACCGATACCGATGACGTGATCAATCCGCTCTGGGCAAAAGACCGTGTTTTCCCTAAAATAGGATCAAACGATAAACGGGTTATACTTTTTGAAGATGCCGAGCACGATTTTAATACGCACCCAGCCATTAATGATGTGGCCAAGTCCATCGGCACATTTTTAAATCAGATGGAACCAACCTCCTCGGATGAACCACCAACGCCTTAGTGGTAAACGTCTCTAGGAAGTACAATAAAACTATTCCCCCCATCAAGTGAGGACATACTCTTGATTCCAACATACGCTACAACAGCTTTTCAATCAATCAATCCGCGTAATAGCGTGGTTGCAGCGCGGTCCAACGCGCCTACTTTTTCTGGAAACGATAACGCTTCTATTGCGCCTGCCTCTGGTGATCGTGCTTCGTTTACCAACCAGCATTTATACCCGCCTTCACGCGAGTTGACCCTGCGTGGTAAGTGGCGTAAAAGTATTCAATTTCGGCAATGGCGTCCTGAAGGTCAGGACTTTAACGACCTTCCGCAAAAAGCACCTGTTATCTTACTGATTCACGGACTCAGTTCACGCTCAAAATGGCAAGCCCCAATGGCCTCTGAAATGCTAAAAAACCCTACCACCCCATTGGTTTACGGCTTGGACATTCCCTATGTGGGCAAACACGCTTATGAGCGTGGCAACATCCGTGACACGGATCGCATTGTGCATCAAGTAACCGAAGCCATTGATATTTTGGCCGAAAAACACGGTAGCCCTGTGTATGCCTTTGGCACCAGTTTGGGCGGATTAATTTTGAGCTCCGCTGCTGCTAAAGACAATGAAAATCTGGGTGGTGTGGCACTGATCTCACCCGCCTTTAAAACACAGACCAACATTAGAGCCGTTATTTGGGACATGCTCAAAACCCCTTTCCGCAAAGAGTCTGCCGAGGGCGAAGTACGCGACTCAGTTGAAGCCGTTCGTACCGATCTTAATATCAACCGTGACCTACTCACCCCACTGCAAAAGCAAATTGTCGAAGAAAAAGAAGACGGCTTGGCCAAAGTGGGTTCAATGGATAACAAAAAAAGCTACATCCGAATTTTAAAAATGATGAGCAAGCTTAAGTACCACGAAGCCAAGAAAATCACGGTGCCTGTCACAACCTACATCAGTAAAACCGATCCCACCATTAATCCTGAAGGGATTGAAGAGATGATGATCCGTTTTGGCAGCCCCGATAAAACAATTACAGTGCTTCCAAAGGCAGCGCACGACTTGGTTTGCGATCCTGCTCTGTATAGCATTGAAGGCGGTGAAGGCATTGGCGAGCAACTACGCCAATGGGTAGACCGCTTAGAACGGAACCGAAAGGCTACCGGCAACGTCACAGGAAGTAATGACTAAATTTTTATTCACGTTATTACTCACTCTAGGTATCGCTCTTTCGATAGCCTTATTTAGTAGTGCGTTTTCGCCAAGCTTAGCCAAAGACACGTATCACGATATCTATCTAACCAACGCCCGTGTCTGCAAAAAGTGTAAAGGTCGGTGGATAGACAGCTATCGTGTTGAGCTTTTCAACAAAAAAGGGCAGTCCGCAATTTATGAGCACTCCGAAATTGTGGGTGTGGATAATCATCCCTTCTGGCGAAAATTCTTAATCGAGAGCGTCAAAAATCAAGGCAAAGCCGGCGAAGTGATCGTCACCCCCAACTACGATCCCACCAACCCGCGTAAAGAAGATTATTCGCAAACCGGACAATAATTCTTCTGGATTTATGTTTAAAGTTATTTTTCGATCATTGCACTCATTTTTTGAGCAACTGTCACAATGACGTCCAACTGTCACAATAAATGAGTAAAGAACGTCTTGTTTTGAGTATTTTAATGCAAAAAAACACACAAAAAACGCGCGTTTTCTATCGTTTTTTGTGTGTTTTTTGTGCTTTTTGATATCTTTTTTATGGTAAAACAGCCTTGATTTGTAACAACATGTATCAAAATTGGTATTACTAACTCTAGTTAGGTTGATAAACGTTCTGTTCGTGGTTTTATATTACTAACCGATGGCGGTACGAGCTCTCCAATTTCTCGATACCCTTCCATCACAAAGTTTTACCCACTCCCTTTATTTTTTATGATTTTACCCTTCGAATAAATTACCCTCACTACTATATGAAACCCACTTGAATTTGCCAGGACCATACGTCCTGGCCTTTTTTTGGCCTTTTTCAAGCCATACTAAAACTGGTAATAAATGAATGGCACCGCATCATCACTATGCATAAGCCAAGCTACTAGTGCAATTAAAACCAATACAATCAACTGAATTTGCTGATGAGCTGAGTCATAAGTCTTATTCCAAACATTGACCACCCACCCATTTCCCAAGCAGAGGAAAACCAGCACTACAAAAGTAAATATCATGTCGGATGTCACTGTTTCATAGGGTCTACTTGAAAACATATTCTTATACACACCGAGCGCATGCCCAAGACTTGGTGAGCGGAAAAGCACCCAGCCTAACACCACCAGCGTGAAAGTAATAACAATACTACTCACCTTGTATAGAGATGATGGAACAGTAAACCAGTCATTAGACTGCTTTACTTGTTGCCAGCATTTATTGAGTATTAACAACACCCCATGATACACACCCCAAAGCACATAGCCCCAACCTGCTCCATGCCATAACCCAGCTAAAAACATTGTTATAAGCAAGTTAGATATAGTTTGAGGTAACCCTTTTTTAGAGCCGCCTAAAGGAATATAGAGATAGTCTTTTAGCCAGCGTGACAGTGAAATATGCCAACGCCGCCAAAAGTCACTGGGATTGGTTGCAAGATAGGGTAGATTAAAGTTTAGAGGCAATTCAATATTAAAAAGCAGTGACACGCCACGGGCGATATGTGTGTAACCTAGAAAGTCATAATAGATTTGAACAGTAAACGCGAGGGCACCCATTATGGTATAAAATGCCATCGCATTCATCGAGCCCCCAAACACTTTATCTGCAAGGGGAGCTACCATATCGGCAACCACAATTTTAAAGAACGCACCCAGAACAATCAATTCCAAAGCCTTCATAACACGTGCGTTATCAGGCAGCGTGATACCATTTTTGTATTGAGCAAACAATTCTTGAAAACGAATAATCGGCCCTGAAATCAAATGGGGAAAATACATAATAAAAAAGTTATAGTCCCTAAAGTTCGTAGCCGGCTTATCACCACGATACACATCCACTAAATAACTAATCGCTTCAAACGTATAAAAAGAGATACCCAGAGGAAGAATAATATCTAAATGGGGTAGCGCCACGCTCTGCCCTGATCCTATCAATTGAGATAAACCTAACACCGTTTCTGAGGCAAACGTGTAGTACTTAAAAAACATCAATACCAGTAAATTTATCGTGATGCCTAAAGCTAAATACTGCTTTTGTTTTGTTTTAGAGGGATTGTTATAAATACGGTGACTTAAAAAATAATCGACCGACGTGGTAACTAAAATAACCACAATAAATTCAATGCTCCAATACGCATAAAAAACATACGAAGCACCAATAACAACCCACTGGCGCCAAAACTGTGGAATTATGTATACCAATGCAACCAGTCCTAAAACAAAGGTGAAAAATTCTGTCGTTATAAAATTCAAGGTGTCGGCCTCTGTAAAATAAGTGCAAGCAAGTGCCTACTCCCGCAATACACGGTTAGGCAAGTTTAACATCTGTGCTGATAGCATTTCAGTGAAGTGAATAGCACCGGCGACATTAAGATGCTTATGGTCATAAAAATATTTATTCTGTTGTAGTTGAGTCGATAAGTTAATCAAATAGATATGCTTGTTGTCAACGATATCTTTCAAGAAGCGGCTATCATCGTCGGCTCCTAAATAGGGCATATTGACCAAAACAAGAGGAATTTTGTTATCACTAGTGAGCTTAGCAATCGGAGTAAGAAAATTAGTTTCATCTAATTTGACGGGTTCTGAAAACATTTTAATATCATCTCCAACACCCTGGTCGATTTTGAATAATGGGTACCAGCCTTGTGGACTCCCTGTAGAAATTTTTCTAAACGAATCCAGTTTATCGTTATATGGATTAAGGATAGCCCTTAAAAATGATTTCATCCACAATTTCACTATCGGTTGATGACGTAACAAATAACTATGGCGCTGACTGATGCAGTCTCTTTTTTGGTTAAAAGAAACAGGTTTTAACACCTCACACCTATAATTATAAGATGATTCACCGTGTATAACTCTCAGATGTTCATCATAAAGTCTTTCATCAGATTGTACAAAGTGAACATAGTTTCTAACCATAAAATCAGGGTTAGCATTTATAAGAATAGCTCTTGGCTTTACGTTCTGATTATAAATAATTTTTTTTAATAACAAATAGAACGTATAGGGATCTTGAGACGGTGACGCTAAATTATGTACTTTTAATTTTAGACTTTTAATTTTGGACTTTGTAACATCCTGTATTAAAAATTCTAAGTATTCAGGGCTGACAGCGTTGTTGATCACCGAATCACCGATAATAACAATATCATCATTAGTGATCTCATTGGTCATCAAGTATTTATTTTTAAAACCTTGAAGGTGATCGGTATAAGGTTGTACTGAAAATACAATCAACCTTGCTATCACTTCCGCTATAATAAAACCAAGAACTAGTGCCAATGCTATCCGCTTTATTAACATAGATTCAAGTTCCTCGCCGACTTAGATAAATATAACTTCTTTTTTATCACTTATGCCATACCACACTGTAGAGGTCGTGGCGGCGGTCTTTTAGGTTTTGTACTGTGCCGTGTTGGCGTGCTCTTGTTAGGGCATTTAGCCACACATCGGCAAAGGCAACCGTTTCGATATTGGGAGTGGTATCAGCAGCAATGCCATCACGTGCAAAGGGGAAATCACACGGAGTGAGGATACAGCTTTGTGCGTACTGCACGGAATGACGGCATGGCCGATGTCTCGGATCCCTTCCATCGTGTACGCC
>CAYGPY010000149.1:5102-7019 GCA_964351765.1 uncultured Vampirovibrionales bacterium | reverse complement strand
CTCTAAATCTTTCCCCGTTTTCAATTTATTTTTTTATATAACTGGAGCTTATTATGTCCAACAAATCGAATCAAAAATTTGATGGTCCTTTTTCAACTAGCTCGGTCTATTCACCGACGTTTGGAAATCTTAAAGTAGAAAAACCGATTGGTGATTTCTTTAATGAATTTGCCGATCTGATCACCAGTGAAGTTAAAACGCAGAACACGGATCTCGAAAATCTTTCCGCGTTTAATCAAATCGCATAACGACACTAAACACCCTAATAGTATTGCCGTTTTGGCATCGTTCATTACAGTTAGAAGAAGTTACCCGCTCCCTTAATTTAAGATAATTTTCAGGAGTTGTGTTATGTCTCTCGAATCCGGCCAACCGGTTCGTGCCAATATCATTGCTGGCAACACCACTGTGCAAGCGGCTTTTGTGTCACCTCAGTCGCAGGTGCACTCGCCCAATGGAACGCAAAATAAGAATGCATCGGCTTTAAAGCAGCTTGCCCAAGAGCAATCGATTACTGATGGTAACAGTCAGGGATCCGGCACAGAAAAAGTACGTTGGGCCAAAGAGGCCTTTCCCCTCAGTATTTATGTGGAGGGGCTGGCCGCTAATCACCCTATGGCCAATGAGTTTGAGGCGCTTGTACTAGACAGCATTGCCGAATGGAAGCGCGCCAGTGGTGATGTGATTCAAATTGAAATCGCCGAGTCTCAAGATCGTGCTGACATTGAGATTTTATGGAGCGACACGCCCATTGAAGGCCGCGAGTACGAAGTAGGCCACGCCAAGCGCACGGTTAATACAGAGATTGTGCACTCTGGATATTCAGGTTATGGCGGTCTTTCGGGCAGCCATCCAATTGAAGGCATTATCACCCACGCTGATATTACGCTCATCACCCAACCGGTGATTGATGGTGAACTCACCCCAGCACAACAACGCCGACGGCTTCATGCCACAATCTTACACGAGCTAGGCCACGCCCTAGGTCTAAATCACAGCCCCGCCCCGTGGGACACCATGTTCTACCAAGGCTGGCGAAACACCCACCTAAGCGACGGCGACATCATGGCTCTTCGTGGGTTGTATTTGTAGATGAGATGCTATACTGTTTTCCAAAGTCTATTTTAAAGAGGGGAAAGCAGTGAGTATTGACACAAAAAAACAAAAAAGCCTTGAAGACTACCAGAAGGAATTCAGAAAAAAGCTTAAAGATTTTCATGATTGCTCTGGGCACGTTTTTTACAGTTCTTTCGAAACACTAAAGCAAGGCAAGGTTTATTTTCTTGGCTTAAACCCAGGTGATGACGGTAGCAAACAGGATAGAGAAGCCACTATAGGCAAGGCCCTTGAGAATATGTGTCAATTCACAGGTAATTACTATCTTGGTACTAAATCTAAAGATGATTCTGTTATACCTGAAGAAAAGCAAAGTAAATTTCAAAAAAATATTCATCGCCTAATAGATGGTCTCGAAAAGTATGAACTAAAAGATATTTGTGCCAGCAATTTAATTTTCATGCGCTCTGTTGGCATGAGTGATTTTCCTAAAACACTTAAAAAGTACATTAAACAACAAACACCTAACAGGGATATAGCTGATGGTGATATCTATCAAGAATGCGTCGAACTCTGCTGGCCTATTCATGAAAAAGTTATTACAGAAATAGTCAAACCTAAGTTTATTCTCACTTTTGGTATTGGTGGTCAATCAGCACGCCAACATATCTTAAATTTACATCGCCAACATTATAATACGCATCCCAAAGAGTATTTTTTCCCTAAAGATGCAAAACCATCAGCAAGTGTTTTTAAAACTAAAATAGGTGAACAAGAAGTTACCGTAATTGCAATTCCACATTTCAGTCGCTTCTTTCCTTCTGACAAAACTATTGAAATTACAAACGAACTAATTAATAA
>CAYGPY010000149.1:0-5092 GCA_964351765.1 uncultured Vampirovibrionales bacterium | reverse complement strand
ATCTTAATCTACTGCTAGAAAAATATCCTAGTATTAAAAATCGAGCTCAACACTTAAACATTTCTTCGGAGGTCTGCATCAAAAACTAACTCTTTGCAGGTATTGCCAGTGCGTTGCCGTCTCGGTTGGCTCTGTAGTGGGGGGACATGATTTCTACGCCGACTTCGTTGAAGGTATCTTGGATGTTTTGGTGCAGGTCGGAATAAATTTGCGTCATTACATTTGGTGTTTTTGTGTAGGCGTTCAGCTCGTATTCCACATAAAAGTCATCCAGAGCGGTTTGCAAAATAAACGGCGGCGGCTCGGCCTCTACATGCTCAGTTCGGTTGGCTGCTTCTAACATCAGCTGATGCACCTGAGGCCACGGCACATCATAACCAATCGTTATTTTGGTGTGTAAAATCAAGCCTTTACCCTTGGCTTGCGTGCTGTAATTATAAATGGCACCGCTTAAAATGTTCGAGTTTGGAATCGTGACCGACACGTTTTTAATGGTGCGAATACGCGTTACTAAAATCGACATTTCAATCACGTCACCCGTCACATTACCCGCTTCAATGCGATCTCCAATTTTAAACGGACGCATATACACCAGCACCACACCGGCCACCACATTGGCCACCGCACTGCTTGAACCCAGTGAGAACAACACACCCAAGAAGATCGAAATGCCTTTAAACGCCGGTGAATCAAACCATGGCAAATACGGCGCAATCATCACCAAGCTTAAAATAATGACCATAAAGCGCATTATTTTATACGTGGGTTTGGCCCACTCGTAATAAAACCCCTTGATGGTAATCTGGCGATGTGAAATCGCATCCGTCACAAACCGAATCACGCGCAAGCTCACAATCGTTAAAAGAATAATGGTGGTAATGGCCATCATACTCGGTAAAAAATCAACAAAACCCTGCCACACAAAACTCGCCACACTCGCCACGTAGGACATCAATAAATCCGCAATCCAGCGCGTTACCGGAAATGCCCCAAACACAATGGTGAGGTAAAAATAAATGAGTACCCCACGCAAAATTAAACTCAGCGCGTGCAGTATCGACACCAAAATGGTGGTCACCTGATCAACCGAAAGTACTTCTAACCGATGCACCTTTAAAGCACGAATGGCGGTGCCTTTGTACTGCGTGAGGCCAAAGGACAGACGGTTAAAAAAGTCCCTGATAAATCGAAACGAGTACATAAAGATAACCGTCGCGACAATTGCAATAAGAATCTCTTCCCAAAGCGGAAGCTTGCCTTCAGCCACAGGCTCATCCGTAATTTTAAAAATATTGGCCGGATCCACCGCATCCAGCAACGGGGTTTCATCGGCCATTGCTGTTGCTTGAGATTGGGCCCTCACTGCCGGTGTCGCTGACATCACCGCCCCATCAGTATTCGTGCTCATGGCGGCTGGCGTTTTTTTTTCGGCAAGGGCAACGGCTTTTGTTGCGCGTGCCGTTAAGGTTGTCACCCACGACATCAACGCAAGCCCACTGGCCGAAAGCATTAGTTTAGTTACAACCGCGTTTAAACGCATAATTATCCCTCTTCAGAAATCTCAACGGGTGGTGGCGTTGCCACGTGAACGGGTTTTTTACCCTGCCAACTTTCAGCAATATCACTCATATGCACGTCACCCTTGGTGCCAGATTTCCCTTCAATCGCATTGATAAACATGCGCTGACTAGGGTAGGCAAAATCGATCGTACTCTGCTGAGCGAATTCGGTTAGCACGGCTTCCCAAATTTTTTGTTTCATCCCACGACGTCGACGCGGCTCAGCCAAGTAGCGCAAGCTCAACATCACACCCGAATCCAACACGGAGGTATACACAATGGGCGTAAAATTATTATAAAAAATCATATACTGACGTGCCGCTACTTTTAGATTTTTTTGTGCCGCTGTGGATAATTCCACATCGGCGTCTTCACCAATTTTAAGCAAAATATCTTTCGCTTTTTTCCAGTCGCTCTCAAAAGTCACCATCACACCAATTTCATCCCAAAGGTAATTAAACCCCTTGGTGTAGTTGGCCAAGGTTTCGGTAAACACCCGTCCGTTGGGCACCAACATCACACGACCCGTACTTTGCTCGGCCTGTACCCAGTTGCCAATTTCCATCAGCGTAATGGAGAACACGCGCTGATCAATCACATCACCCTTGACGTTACCAATCTCAATGCGGTCACCCACACTAAAGGGCTTACGCCATAAGATAAACAACCAACCCGCCAAATTGACCAGCGGATCTTTTAAAGCAATGGCAATACCGGCAGACACCAAACCCAAAAAGGTTGTGAGCGAGTGAATCCCTTCAAACCAAATGCGGCCAATCACCACAATCGAAATAAGCACCGTGCCGTAGCCGGTGTATTTTTGCCAGAGATAAATCTGTTTTGGATCGTTACTGCGCTTAAGTGAGACTTTTAAGAAAACTTGCGCGACAATCCAGATAAACAAATACAGACCTATCGACAGATAAATCTTTTTTTGCAGCAGCGGATCCAATCCGGTACTGTTATAAATAAATTCTAGAACCTTATCCAAGGCATCTCTCTCACTATCTCAACACGCGCAACACGTAAACAACACGCAATCACAATCAGATTGATTCTGTTCCGTCTTTCTATTATCCCCTATTTTTAGCTTGAAGGCCATTGCACGACCTTTTCGGTGGAGTCTGCTAGTCCTCAATATAGTGAGGCGAGCCTTCTCGACAAAAAAGAATGTGTAACGGGTCATCGTCATCCAAAAACCGAAGCGCGTACGTATTAAATCGATAGCGTTTTGGACTCGCGCTTATGGCTTCAATCAAGTTAGCACTAGCAAGCAGACGTAGCTTCTTTTTCACATAATCGGTCTTCAAGCGCATTTTTCGGGCCATGTCAGCAGCCGTGGGCATATCTTCTTCAAAATACTGCCCATCTTTGTACTGCCGAGTCGCCGAAAGAATCGCCTGTGCCAGCTCCGTAATAATGTCGTCATGATTCAGTTCCATATAGACAAATTATATCTCAGCACGCCATAAAAAAGCATCCTTCAAAGGTTATATAGATGGTCTAACAGATGGATACCTCGTGATGTATAAAAAACGATACAAGCTAACATTATTAGGCTTAGACCAACGTTTTTATAAATACAGGAGTATTCCTTGTTAGCGAGTCAGAAATGGCGTTTTTATTATCATGAAAAGCTCCTCACACCCCACTTTTTAAATAAAAAAAGAGGCCAAGCTAGCTCTTAATGGCTAAAAACACGTTTCATTCCCTGAAAAGCCTCGGCTAGAAAGTGAATACAGTCTCTATTTTTTGACCAAAAAGACTTTACTACCGTTTTAATATCTGCTATACTTAATATAGTAAGAGGTTGGTATGGTATCAGGAGCATTAAAAATCCTCTAGAACGCCTATCTATCGTGCTTTCAAAACAACCACGATAACGCACCTCAACCGTTAAAACACACCATAAGTTTGTATTTTCACCTAAAAATCACTTAAAACGTCTGTTAAACGACGTAAATACACGTTAGGAATCCTAGTGAACACATTTTTTACGGCCTCACGCCTTCAGACACCCTTTTCTGCCAAAACATTTTTAGCTGGCAGCATCAGCGCTGTGCTACTGAGTGCGTTTAGCATTTTACCCGCCTTTTCAATCGGCGCAGCACACCATCCTGTGGTGTTTAAGCAAGTACAAAATGACTTGCTTAATGGCTCCGAATATTATGATTTAAGCCGTGCTGAAATGGTAATCAGTGCCGGTGACTATGCCGTAGCCATCCCAATGCTTAAAGATGCTTTGGAAAAAGACTCGATTAATATCTTTGCACTCTACAATTTGGGCTATTGCTATCAAGAATTGGCAAAGCAAACACGCAACAAAACACAACAACAGAATTTTTATGCCAGTGCCGAATACTATTTAGAACGTGTGCAATCACTTAGTCCTGATTTAGATACAATCTACTTCAAGCTGGGTAAACTGGCCTTACAACAAGGCAACCACAATGCAGCCCGAAAATATTATGAAGACGGCATGACCATGTTTCCAGAGAACGCCAGTTTTGCGTTTAACTTGGCCCGTGTTTACGATCAAGAAAAGAATGCCTACCAAGCTATTAAATACTATCGCAAGGCCATCAAGCTTCAGCCGGATTTTATCTTTGCCTACAACAACCTAGGCTTATTACTTGAACAACAAAAGGATCTAGCCGAAGCCGAAGAGATCTACAAGAAAGCCCTTAATGCTGATTTCACTTATAATTATGCCCGCTTAAACTTAGGTAATTTGTACGCTGAGCAGGGTAAAAATGCCGAAGCCAAAGCATTATTCAAAGAAGCCTTAGAACTTGAGCCCGATAACGGTTGGGCAGAACTCTATTTAGCCAATGTGTATTTTCAGGATGATGACTACACTAGCGCGTCAGCACACTACGAAAGAGCGCTTAAAATCAACCCAGATTACGCTCCTGCGTACTATCTGTATGCCGTGTCCTTAATGAAATTGGACAATGTTGATGAGGCCCTTCAGGCGAGCGAACGCTACATTAAACTCGATCCCGATGGTGTGTTTGCACCCGACGTACATCGATTAATCGTGGCACTCCAATTTCGCAAAGGCCACAAAGATTTAAAAATATTCGCTGAGCAGTGAAAAATTAAGTCTTTTGAAGATTACCTTCAGACTTGAGTTTGCGTGACATTAACGATTGAATGACCATTTCCTCATTCATGTTGCCTTTTAATGCATTGGAAACCAACGTCACAATAGGAATATCCATCTCGTATTTTTCACCCATACGTGCCACAGCTTCAGTGGTTTTTACCCCTTCGGCAACCACTTTCAGCTCTTTTAAAATATCCTCTAGCGTCTGCCCTTTAGCTAAGCGCGAACCAACTTGATAGTTTCGGCTATAAGGGCTATTACACGTTGCCAGCAAATCACCCAAGCCACTCAAACCATACAACGTTTGAGGTTGCGCGCCTTGACTCACTGCAAAACGGGTCATTTCAGCCAAGCCACGTGTAATGAGCGATGCCCAAGCATTGTCGCCCAGTTGTTTTTCTTTCACGTAACCACTGGCAATAGC
>CAYGPY010000148.1:0-7105 GCA_964351765.1 uncultured Vampirovibrionales bacterium | reverse complement strand
GTAATCTTGTGGATGCGTTGGTTCAACCTGAGTTAAACAACACCGTTGTTGTGTTGGATGATTATTCAACCGGCCATCCAGAGAATTTGGATGAGGCTCGTAAGCTGGCCGAAAAAAATAAGAATCTCACTGTTGTTGATGGTTCGATTATGGACGTGCCATTGGTAGAGTCTCTTGTTAAAGACGTGGATGTTATCTATCACTTAGCTGTTCAATGTTTGCGTGTCTGTTTTGATAAGCCACACTTGGTGGATGACGTGAATGTGACTGGTACATTGAATTTATTAGAATCAGCGTACAAGCTTAACCCAAACATCGAGCGCTTTGTGTATTGCTCATCTAGTGAAGCCTATGGCTCGGCCAAAGTGGTGCCGATGAATGAAGACACACATCCGTGGGATCCAACTACGGTGTATGGCGCTAGCAAACTTGCTGGTGAACTTTATACCAAAGCTTATTTTACAACCTATGGGATGCCAACAACGGTACTGCGTCCGTTTAACACCTATGGTTACAGAGAACACTATGAGGGTGCGAGCGGTGAAGTGATTCCTCGTTTTGTTATTCGAATGCTGAACGATTTGCCTCCGATTATTTTTGGCGATGGTTCTGCCACTCGTGACTTTACCTTTGTAACCGACACAGTTGAATCACTCATTCGAGCTGGTGGATGCGATGCATTTTTGGGTCAATGTGTGAATTTAGCTTATGGTCAAGAAATCAGTATTAAAGAGCTTGCTGAAAAATTATTGGTGGCCCTTGATAAACCAAGCCTGAGTATCGAGTGGCAAGACGAACGTCCTGGTGATGTGCAACGTCACTATGCTGATGTGACCCGTCTGCAAACCGAAACCGGATGGAAGCCTTCGATTGATATCGATGCAGGCTTAAAAAAATATGTGGATTGGTTTAAAGCACACTACCCCGATCCAGCCAAATTATTAGAAGAGTGTCAAACTGAAAACTGGAAACTCAACACAAGCGAGATGTCTGATGCCCCACAAAAATCAAAAGTACCTGCCTCAACCACCCATTGATGGGTTGCCTGAGAATCCCTATAATCCTCATTGCTGGATCACTGGCGAGCCTTATATTGGTGAGGATACGTGGATTGGTGCCTTTACGTTGATTGATGGCCAAGGAGGTCTGACGATCGGTAGAGGGGTCAATGTAAGTTGTGGTGCGGCCATCTTAACGCATTCAACCGTTAAGCGTTGTGTCACAGAACGTGCTTACAACCATGTTGAGCGTAAGTCGACGGTAGTGGAAGACTACGTGTTTGTGGGTGAAAATGCCACCATTTTAATGGGCTGCACGATTGGTCATCACAGTGTGATCGGCGCAGGGGCTGTGGTACTTGAAGACACAGAGATTCCACCCTATTCGATGGTGGTGGGCGTGCCTGCAAAAGTCGTAAAAAATATTAAAGACGATGTCAACGCATGGGGCCAAGAATCCCCAGTAGAATCACCAACATAGGTTTAAGACAAAGAGACGATACATTTATGACGGCCTCCACCAATACAGACATGCGATCCATTCCTATTGCCAAGCCCACCATTACGGGTGAAGAAGGCGAGCTACTGCAAACCGCCTTGGCTTCAGGCTGGGTGTCGATGGGCGGCTTAACCAAGCAGTTTGAAGAGGCTGTGTGTGATTACACCGGTGCCAAGTACGCCGTGGCTGTTAATTCGTGCACCAGTGCTATTCACTTATCAATGTTGGTCTATGACATTGGTTTTGGTGATGAGGTGATTTGCCCTAGCTATAGTTTTATTGCTACCGCCAATGGCATCCGCCATGCTGGGGCTGAACCGCGTTTCGTGGATATCGATGCAAACACATTAAATCTGGATCCGGTTGCTGTGAGTGCGTTTATTGAATCCGAATATGATAAAAATAACGTGAGTAACACTACGGGCAACACACTAAAGGCGATTCTTACGGTGCATCAAATTGGTATTCCTTCTGATATTGATGCCCTAGCCACGATTGCCAAAGAACGTGGTTTGAAACTCATTGAAGACAATGCATGTGGCCTGGGTTCGACGTATAAAAATAAGCCTTTAGGAAATTCGGGTTTGTGTAACACACTGAGTTTTCACCCACGGAAAGTAATTACCAGTGGTGAAGGTGGGATGCTATTAACCAACGATAAAATCTTAGCCGATAAAGCGAGTGTGCTTCGAGCGCACGGCATGTCGATTTCAGACTTTGCCCGCCACCATGCTACTAGCACTACCTTTGAAAGTTATGAAGTGGTGGGTTATAACTATCGGCTGACGGATTTACAGTCGGCATTGGGCTTAACGCAAATGAAGCACCTTGATGAGTTCGTCGCGCGTCGTCGAGAGATCGGCACAGCGTATAACGAGGCGTTTAAAAACATTAAAAAACTGAGTATCATCACCGTGCCGGATTACGTTACTAGTTGGAATTATCAATCCTACCCACTGCGCTTACAGTCAAGCACCACCCAAGACAGAAATGACTTGATGGAAGCTTTGTTTAAAGTAGGGATAGCCACTCGAAGAGGTATCCCCCCCATCCACAAAGAGCCGGTGTACGCCAAAGAAACACACCATCAAACCAGTCTTCCCAACACAGAAGCGGTATCCAGCACCTCATTAATGCTCCCCATCTTCCCCCTAATGAGCGACGAAGACGTAGCGTATGTGATTGAGCATGTCTCACACTTAAAAAGCTAGGGTAATCGTGTGGGGTATAAAATAAGTGGTGGGCGGTACTGGACTCGAACCAGCGACCTCCACAATGTCAATGGGAAAATATATTGTACTTACAAGAATGATAATGAACTCAAATGTATTGAAATACACCAGAAATTAGGTGATTCTGGCAATCCTGAATGTTCGCCCTTGTTTTTCTAAGTGCATCCAAGTACAATCATTTTGCACTTACATTGCACTTACGAATCGAGATTGTATGAAAAAGAATATTACTAATAAGTTAGTATCCAGCTTGAAGCCTGAACCAAAACCTTATGAAGTTCGAGATATGGTCTTAAAAGGTCTAATCTTAAGGGTTCAGCCTTCGGGCTCTATGAATTATTACCTTGAATATGAACGTGGAAAGCGTATTAAGTTGGCTCCCGCTGATGCACTTACACCGTTTGAAGTTAGAGAAAAAGCCAAAAAAGAGCTTGCTGAATACTATAACGGTCAGGATTTAGCTGATAACAGGCGAAAAGCTAAAGCAAAGCCTTATAAGCAGTATTTGGATGAAGACTATAAACCTTGGCTTGAAAATAACCTTCGCTCTGGCTTAATTACTCACGATAGACTAAATAAGGCGTTTCCTGAGTTTCACAAGCTTCAACTTCACGAAATTACACATTGGTTATGTGAAAAATGGAAACAGCGACGAACTAAAGATGGAGTTAAAGCTACCACTATCAATAGAGAATTGGCTGATTTGAAGGCATTGTTAAGGCGGGCTACCTCTTGGGGAATCATTGATAAGCACCCACTAGAACACGTTAAGCTTTGTAAGGTTGATAGTAACCCGGTGGTTCGTTACCTTGATAAGGATGAGGAAAAAAACCTCAGAGATGCTTTAAATGCCCGTGAGGATAAGATTCGCTTACAGCGTAACACTGCTAACCAATGGCGTTTAGAGCGTCAGTATGATCCATTTGAAGACCTCTCAGAGCTTGTTTTTGCTGATTATCTCAAGCCAGTTGTGTTGTTATCTCTTAACACTGGATTAAGGCGAGGCGAGATCTTTGGGCTTGAATGGACTGAGGTTGATTTGAGTAATCGGATGATGACTGTTTCAGCTGAGAATTCTAAAGCTGGTAAAACCCGACATATCCCACTTAACGAGGAAGCCTTTCAGGTATTAAGGGACTGGAAAAACCAATCCATCAATAAAACGGGCTTTGTATTTCACGGTAAAGATGGCAAACCTTTCCACGATGTTAGAAAGGCTTGGGCCAAAGTGTTAAAAGAGGCCCCGGTGATTAAGTTTCGGTGGCATGATTTACGGCATACTTTTGCTAGTAAGTTGGTTCAGGCAGGTGTGGATTTGAATACGGTTAGAGAGTTGTTAGGACACTCGGACTATAAGATGACACTTCGTTATGCTCATTTGGCACCTGAGCAAAAAGCTGAGGCTGTTAGTAAACTTCAGTTTATGGGAGCTTGACCTGTGGCCTGTGAAATAACAACTCTGGACTTCAGAGATGACGCTGCCAGATATATTGCAGCTGCAGCTTATCTGGCAATACTAGCTTATCCTGATGCCAGTGAAATAGATAAGCGGGATGAATTTGTAAAGGCGGTTAAAGCATGTTGGGTTAAAGATGCTAAACCAGTTACAGGAGCATATATGTATCCTAAAGATTTGAGAAGTTACTCAAATCAAAAGATAGACAATCAGATTAGAAAGGCATCACGAAGAATTTATACAAAACGCTTTGCTGCTAGGGCAATGGCCCTTAAGTTATTAATGGATCATAGTAGTAAGACTGGTCTTACTATTAATAAGCTTATACAAGCAAATTATGTTGCATTTGATGAAAACCATAACCAGATATTAGATGGGGATGAGAACGCCTATCAAAGAATATGGGAGCCGAGTAAGCCTGTCTTACATTTAGTGTTTGGGTTAATGAATTCATTTAGTGTCTTTGGTTCTACGGATGTTGATATATACGCTTTGTTACGTAACCCATTATGGGTTGAGAGTGCAGTTGAAAATAGTGAAGGATTGAGGAAACTCTTCCAAGCTAAGTTCAAAGGGTCTAAGTTTTCGATTGGGGAATCAGAGCAAATTCAGATCTTGTTGAGAATATGAATAAAATCGTTGAGTTTTTGACAGTATTTCTTAGTTACTAAACAAAGTTTAATGTTTCTATACACCTAAGTACGGAGACATTAAACAATGAATGAAATTAAACAAAATATCCTCTCTGATCGAGAGGCCGCTAACTATATAGGTATGTCTGAAAGTTGGTTACGTCAATCAAGAATGAAGGGGACAGGACCAATTTTCATTAAAATTGGTCGTTCGGTTCGTTACCGCCTGATTGATCTGGATATTTGGCTAGAGGGACGAGTTAGAACTAACACACTCTATTTGTAGGGTCTATTTGGCTTAGCCCAACAGACCCTATGAAACTGAAATTACTTTATAAACAAAAAAGTCACCCGCAAAGGTGACTAAAAGGAAACATTTATCATGACCATTATACCATACGGCTTAAAGGCCGATCTTCGTGAGCTTTCAAATCTTTTAGATTTGGAAAAAACCCGAACGGGCTTTATTGGTTCTTGCCCTGTCTGTGGATATAAATCAGGATTCTGCCTGACAGAGAAACAAGGAACATTGCTTGCGCACTGTATTGTGAACGAATGCAGTTTTAAACAAATTATAGAAGCTATTAGAAATTTAAAAACATACCCTGCTAATCCTGCTAATCCTGCTAGAGTTCATCAACAAGGATTTAATTATAAACCTTTAGATGTTAAAGACAGCTACAATAACCAAGCTTTTATTCATTCATTATGGAGCCAATCTATTCCTGCTCAGGGAAGTTTGGTTGAAACGTATTTGAGAAGTCGAGGGATTGTATCGGCTATTCCTTCCACGATACGCTTACTTGTGGAACACTCACATACCCCTACAGGACTTACCCTACCGGTTATGCTAGCGAAGGTTGATTCTCTTGATAATCAGCTTATAGGGGTTCATAGGACATACCTTGATCCTCATGGAGAAAGAAAAGCATCTGTTAATCCTCAGAAAATGATGTTGGGATCCTGCGGAAGAGGGGCACTCCATTTATCCGAACCGAAGACTATATTGGCTTTAGCTGAAGGCATTGAAACGGCCTTAAGTGTCCAACAGATGACTGGAATTCCAACGTGGGCAACTTTATCGGCAGGTGGGATGAAATCCTTGGTAGTTCCATCTTCTATAGAAGAGGTTTTTATTTTTGCCGATCACGATCAAGTTGGAATGGAAGCGGCTTATGAGAAAGCTTCTTATCTTGCTGATGCAGGTAGAAAAACAAGCGTTATAAAAACGCCTAAAGTGAATACTGATTTTAATGATTTTTTATTGGAGGAGAAATAATATGAGCACTAACCACATGAATAACATAATGCTAGATGCAGAGGTCTTTGAGCCAGAAGATCCGTTACCTTTGATTCAGCCTTTAGAATCACCTATAGAGTATCCAATAGATGCTTTACCATCGGTTATAAAGAATGCAATTTTAGCTCTACATAAACAGGTTCAAGCTCCCGTTGCAATGTGTGCCCAATCATTCCTTGCTTCTGCAACGGTTACTGTTCAAGGCATGGTTGATGTTGAGACATTTGAGGGCAGTAGAAGGCCCGTCAGTAACTTCTTTTTAACTATTGGTGCATCAGGCGAGCGTAAAAGTGCTTGCGACAAAATTGCTTTAAAGGCACTTAGAGAGTTTGAGTACAAAGAAGGCATCACATACAAAGACGATCACTCTAAATGGCTGACAAGTTATGAAGTTCATAATACACATAAGGAAAAAATAAAAAAGACAAATGCTGGTAATCTTGACAATTTAAAAAAGGCGATGGAAAAATTAGAAGATGAACCTGAGAAACCTATAAAACCCCTGCTATTATGTGATGATCCTACTTTTGCAGGTCTAGTTAAGCAATTAAGGTTTGGCTATCCATGTTTAGGTATTTTTAATGATGAAGGTGGGCAATTCTTGGGTGGTCATGGAATGCGAAATGATAGTCGACAAGAAATGCTGACTGGATTGTCTAGAGTATGGGATGGAGAGTCCATAAGACGAACTCGTGTTACTGATAAGTTAATAATTTTACATAATAGACGAGTTGGTATCCATTTGATGGTTCAACCAAAAATCGCAGAAGAGTTTCTTAACGATAGTATGGCTCTTGATCAAGGTTTGTTATCACGCTTTTTAGTTTCATATCCAGAGTCAATGATGGGCTTTAGAGTTCCACAAAAACTTTCAGAAGATGAAAGAACCCATATTCTTGATTTTCAGAACCTACAGTTAAAACATCTGAATTGTCTTGCTGATGTTATAAAAGAACAAAGAGATGAATTACAGCCAGAATTACTCCGG
>CAYGPY010000147.1:0-7129 GCA_964351765.1 uncultured Vampirovibrionales bacterium | reverse complement strand
CATAATCACGCAACATGGCATGGTGGTTTTCAACATTAATATGAATGCTGTGACCCAAGTGTTCAGATAAACCACTTTCAGATACATCGTCAAATTCTTCACCTTCATCATCCACCACAATGTGTGCCTGATTCAGCATTTCAAGGTGGTCCATAATTTTTTCCTGATCTTCAGGAGGCCACGGAGTAATCAATTCACCCACAGTTTTCCATTCCACCAACTCGTAGACAATCAGCAAAATGTCATACAGAATTTGCACGCCCTGTTGCGAGCGAATATTTTGCATTGTAATGCTTTTACTGCCATCAAACTTGATATAGGTATCAGGATGAATCCGAATACGGGTATCAGGATTACGGAATTTACTTACAGCGTTGGTTGAATCACTCACAAGAAGATCTCTCTAATTAGTTTATGTTGTACAAGTGGGGGAATTAGATTTATAGAACGTATCAAGCTAGGTTTAGCACCACAGCCCTTTTACATAGCTCTGCATTTTTTCTTTGGTCATGTAGGCGTGCGGATAATGGGCACTCTCTCTAAAGCCAAGACGTCGGTACATTTTAATGGCTGGAATATTATCGGTATCGTGGGTGGCATTTACTTCAAGCATGCCAATCTTTCCGGCTAAAATGGAATCAACCACCTTGGCTAAGGAGTACTGAAGCAGGTAGATACCAAACCCTTTTTTCTTATGCTCAGGGTCCACGCCAATCAAAGGGATGTTGCCGTGGGTCATACTGGCCTGAATGATAAAACAAAATCCAATCGGCTTGCCGTTAAATAAAAGCACGGCGGTGCAATCCTGAATGTGTTGCCCCATTATATTGTTGGTAATGGTCGAGACGGCTTTTTTAGCGCCCATTAAGGTTGTAAATCGGGGATCCCATTTGGCATCGGTGGATTGCTCAAAGGCTCGAAAAACGCACTCGCTCACATCACCAGCCAGTTCAGGTTTCCAACTGATTAGTTCATAGCCCTCAGGCAGTGGATCTTGCGCTTGTGCCTTCATGATTTGAAGACTAATGGCGTCCATAATATTAAAGCTAACAATGGCTTGCCCCACGGGTTTAAAGCCATACCACATTAAGGTTCGGATTAATTCAGCATGGTCACCCATCATCGGGAAACTCACCACGTCAAAGGCTGGGTTTTCTTTTTCTGCGGCAATCAGGGCCTGCATTAAGGCATCGGTGGTGGATTTAATGGTGGTGCTATCAGGGACATACATCACGTTGATTTCTAGAGCACGATGCTCCTCTTCCACATACAGCATAAAGGCAGTGCCCAAGCCGGTGGTGGACTCAACACTAATAAAACCTCGAAAAACCTTCTGGGCAAATGCTTTTTTAAGCGTCTCAAAATCCACGGGTTCATGCTCAAGACCATAGTTGGTTTTGGCTATCTCGCAGTACGCATAATAAAGCGGTTCTAAAAGAGCAAAGCTCTCGTTGTTAATGGCTAAGGTGTTTAGCACGTTTCATGTCTGCCCAAAATTAACAGGATAAATCTAAATATAAGCCTAAATACAGAGTGGGTTGGCGACGGTTCTCAAGATGACTTGAGAGAAAGCGAACCTGTCTCTATTTTACCCTTTTTTAGGTATTCGATGGGGGGTTTTCAACCGACTTCCATTGAATGGTTGACTATCACCACCCTAAGACGTAATAAAGCCAGCTATAGACGGACTATAGCTGGCTTTTAAAATATTTAAGTGCTATGGATTAGCGGTTCTCGTTTCGTTCGGTGCTTACGCCCATCAACACAACAATGACTGACGCCACGATGCCGATAAAGGCAAGTAAGATGGGCCACGTGGCCTCTGGAACGGATGACAGTATCACTGTCACGGGATCCATACGGGGCGTTTGTAATCCATTAGGTGTTGTACTGAGGTCATTTACCATAATAAAGGCAAATATTGAGCCCATTACAACGAACCCGATTATCAATGGGAGTTCGCCCATGGATTCGCCCCGTGGCGCCTTCTGAAGTGAAGACGAAAACACGGATGAAAGCTTTGTTTTGATTTTTTGTAATTCTGAACGGATCATAATCTAGTCTCTTTTCCACTTGGTGTGAGTAAACCTTATTACGTGTGTCTCTAATTTGATGATTAAAACTCTCTGGAATACGAATGCATGGCATTCTTATTTTCTCTATAAGGTTTATCGGCGATTAGGCTGTGAAGCTTTAACCTCTGAAGGGGAATGTTACATTTATTCATAAACTAGGGGCTTTGCCCTTAAATTAAATTCCTTTCAATAAGCTTTCAGTAACATGCCTAGCTTGAAGAGAGCCATGTGGGCTAAGATGGATCAAGGCTCATTTAGGGCTGTTTTTTTACTGTTTTTTACCACCAGAGAGTTCAATATCAATCCGTGACAACGTCTACTCACAACCAAGATGCTGATTCTTCAGAAAGTCAAAAGAATCGAGCGCAAAAAAAGAAAAAAGAGCCTCTCGCTCAGGTGATCTTAAAGGATTATCAGTCGCTTATTGAGGGGCTTGAGGGGTATGAGCGTCGTAAAAGCCAAGAGATGATGGTGGCTCAGATTGCCAAGGGGCTTGAGGCTGAAAAATCGGTGATTGTTGAGGCAGGCACGGGGTCTGGAAAATCTTTTGGTTACTTGATTCCACTGCTATTAAGTGATGTGCGCCCTATTGTGATTACCACGGCGACCATTGCCTTGCAGGAACAGCTGATCAATAAAGATATTCCTTTTTTGCTCGAAGCTATGGGCCTGAGTGATTTGAAAGTCAAATTGGTTAAGGGTCGCGGGAATTACCTGTGTATTCAAAAGATGCAGGAATTAGAGCGAAACCTGACACCACGAAGTCGCCATATGCTGAATTTGCAATATCTCAAGGGATCGCTTCAGGATGATTGGGATGGCGATCGTGCAGTATTGGATATGTCGGTGCCTAACGATTTTTGGAATGAAGTGCGCTCGGAGACGGACGATTGCCTTGGTAACAAGTGTGTTTATTTCAAAGAGAATCCGTATCGCATGTCCCGTGAGGACTTAGATAAAGCCGATATTATTGTGGCCAATCACGCGTTGTATCTACAGGATGTTGTGAGTGGTGGAACACTTCTGCCTAAGCATGAGTTGGTGGTGTTTGACGAGGCGCATCAAATTAAAAGCTATGCCAGTAACGCGTTTACGGCACGCATTGGTAAGTACGCCTCGACCCGCCTGATTCAAAAAATTAGCCGACGTCTGCAACCCGTGCCTGATGATGTGGTGAGCGGACTGGCTGACAGTGAATCCCGTTTGATGGCGTGGCTGTTTCGATCTCGTCAAGAGGTGTTTCGCCTGTATCCTGATGATGAATTTTACGATCTGATTGATGCGCAAATTGAAATTTTAACCGATTTACGCACGTGGCTTGGTGGTATGGATATTCAGCAATTGAGTTTGGAAGTCTCTCACATTGAGAACGAGCAAGACATTGATAAGGCGGCAACGCAAAAAGCCAAGCTGTTGGAGCAACTTAACGGATTGATTACCCGCTGGCAGTTCTTTGCCAAGTGCCCACTTGAAGATTTTACAGATAATATGGGCGAAGGGCTGGAGCGTGTTAACTGGGCTGAAATTAATAAAGACCGCATTTTCTTTGAAATCAAATCAACGCCCTTGGATGTGGCTGATATTTTGACGCAGTACTGCTGGAAAGAAAAAACAGCTATTTTAACCAGTGCTACGTTATCGATTGGTGATAGCCTTCGCTTTTTTCAGCGCGATGTAGGGATGGAAAACGCGGAGCAATCCATTTTACCTAGCCCCTTTAAGTATGCTGAGCAAAGTGCGTTGTATCTGCCTCAAGGGATGCCAGAGCCCAACGATGAAACGTTTGCCGCAGCTGTAGCTAACGAGACCATCAAGATTTTGCGTAAGTCCAACGGCAGGGCTTTAGTCTTGTTTACCAGCAATAACAACATGCATTTAGTCAGTCAATCAGTGATTCCACAAGTGTTGTACCCGTGTAAGGTGCAGGGCGATATGCCTCGTAGTCGATTAATAGACTGGTTTAAAGAAACTGAGAACAGTGTCATTTTTGCTACGGCTACCTTCTGGGAAGGCATTGATATACCCGGTGAGAGCCTGAGTTGCGTGATTATTGATAAGCTTCCGTTTGCGCCCCCCAACGAGCCCGTGACCCAGGCCGTGGTGGATCATATGAAACGTAAGGGCGAAAACTGGTTTGGTGATTTTTCGTTGCCAAACGCCATTATGCGCTTGAAGCAAGGCTTCGGAAGGCTGATTCGAACCCGTATGGATAAAGGGTTGGTGGCTATTTTGGATAATCGCGTGATGACCAAAGGCTATGGAAGAACGGTGTTAAAAAGCCTCCCCAAAGTCCCTATCTATTATGATCTGGATGCGGTTCCAGACGCGTTGTTTGAAGAGAGTGTTTCTGAAGTTACGTCGCTTTAGCGTGACTTAGTTACATTGCTTAGTGAGTTGTTTGAATTGAGCTTCTGTTTTATGTAGTCTGTAGTAGTAGATTTTAATTTACTCTATTCCCCCTCACATAACAGCTTTTTGGAGACATTTTGATGAATATGGTTTATGGCCCTAACAGCGCCCCTTTATTTGCCGGCAAATATAAAGTAACCATCCCTGACGAGGCTTGGTCTAATAGATTGACCCGTGCTTCTAAAAATCATCATTACGACAGGCATTCAAGAAGACCTGACGTTAAAAACGGCCTGCCTGATTCATTTTCTGATGTTATTCATCAAGCTTTTGGACGTCGTTCCGGTTTTCCTGTTGTTGTTGACATTGTGAAAAATGACGATAGCGATACCTATAATATCGAAACCTCTCTGCCTCAAGAATCTGAAAGATTGAATGTCACTTTTTTAAAGTATTTATTTTCAAGTTTTGGTATGAAAGAAGATATTGCTGATTCAGTAGTGATTAATGGTGACACCGTTGAGCTGACAATCCCTCCAACAGAACGTGAAAAACAGATTGAGGCGTTTCAGGCGTTAGCTAAGACCGAAGTTGGTCAATTATCTGCCGTCGATGCCAATGAAGTTCAAGAGGCTTGGGACACGACTTTAGCGGTTCTGAAACCAAGTACTGACGCTACAGTCGATGCGGAGCCAGATACTGGTATTGAAAAAGAAGTGATTCAACGTGTTCTAACCGAAATCTTGTTCAATGCTGATACCACATCGTTAGAGGTTAGCCGGAGCGATGCTGAGGCATTAATGGGTGAAGGCTATATTGACTTATTAACGGTGTTGGATGAAAAAGAACTCTATAAATTAAAGCTACATCCAGCTAATTCTTTATATAACGGCCTTCTTACAGATAAGGGCATTGATAACTTAAAAGATCTGAATCAGTTTGATAAATTAAATAAAACATCTTTAGATAATCTATACAGATATTTGCTACAGATGACCGTGATGAATGAAGACAAAACGATTGATCTGTTGGGTGTTCTAAAAGAAAACGGCGTGGACTTGAACCGTAATAATGACGAATTGCCATCAACGAATTTAGCGTGGATGGCTTTTGATGCGCAAAATACATTGTTATTAGAGACTTTAGAAAAAGCAGGCGTTACTTTGATAGCCGAAGACGGATCAAATGTTGATGCTATGTATCGCTTAACCAGAAATATTAATAGCGAAATGCGCCATAAAGCTCAAAAGCCTTATGTACCTGCAGAACAATTGGCTAAGGTGTATCAGCAAATCTTCTCGCATCCTAAGTTTGATTTGGATACAATCGATGTGAATACCTTAGCTACAATGATTGCAAAAATGAACTCCCCTGAATTGCTTGATACGATGATTGAAAAAGTTCCCAATTTCTTAGCTTATGATGATGTTGTAGCTGCAATTATTGTTTCTGATAATGACGTGATGATTAATAAATTAAAACAAAAGAGTAATAGGCTTGATGATTTTAATGATAATCAGAAAAAAAGTGTATTGGCTCTATACAACTTTATTCAACGAGCTGTTGATTTATCTCCGTCTAATTCCTACTTAGAGATTGTTAGAACTTTACAAAAGCATGGCATTGATTTGAATCGTAAGTACACTACTCGTCAGAGAAGTAGAAATGAAGATTTAGCTATGTTGGCGGTTAAAGAATCAAATTTACCCCTTCTACAAGCCTTAGAAGTATTGGGTGTTGAGCTGGAAAATACTTACAATATTTACGAACAAAATTTACTGCATTTGGCTGCTGAATATGGCTCTGATAGCAATATTTTTCGGTTTTTAAGAGATAATAATGTGTCGGCTACAGAGAAAGATATCTTAGGTTTTTCAGCGTTTGGTATCCTTAGGACTGAAATGCCTAATAAAATTAAACTTGAACAGCCTGAAGTAAGAGCCAGAGCCCGAGTATTGAAAGGTAAAAATCCGGATGGACGGGGTAAAGATCCTATTTCTTTTGCGGTAAAGCACGGCCAGTGGCAACAGGTAGATAGCTCTAAGAAATAACACTATTCGATGAGACGGCGTGGCCATAAGCTCTCTAGTGAGACGTTTATGTTTATGATAGTCTGTATCATCGTAAAGTACCCTCTCTCGTAAGCATATTAGGTAAACCAAGAAAGTGACCTCACACCATGACTTTTTCTGACGAAACTCCACAAAACGATGACAATCAAGACGAGCATGTTCACGGCGAACATTGTGACCACGACCATGGCGATGAAGAAGCCACTATTGTTGAGGTTACCGAAATTTTAGACGATGGCTCTGAAGGTGAAACATTTATCTTTGAAAAAATCGATAGCTTTGAGATGGACGATCAAGAATATGCTCTGATGCTACTTCACGATCCTGTTGAAGAAGCACAGCAAGAAGCTAGTAACACCAATGGTAATGGCGCCAAGTCCCCAGTGGACAAAGCCCTTGAAGATGACGATGATGGCAACGTGTTTGTTATGAAAGTCGTTCCTGAAGAAAATGATGCCGGTATTTTGGTTGAAACCTATGAGCAACTTGAAGAAGAAGAACTTGAAAAAGTAGTTGCGCATTTAGAAACAATGGCTGATGAAGACGGCGCTTTTGACGAAGACGAAGTGGTGCTTGATATGAGCGCGCTTCTTGAAGCCAGTATCCGTGAAGCCAAGGCCAAAGAAGAAGGCG
>CAYGPY010000146.1:0-7134 GCA_964351765.1 uncultured Vampirovibrionales bacterium | reverse complement strand
CCCTAACAGCGTGCGCCAAGAAGGGCATACGGTTTTAAGTGAAACCCCTAACACTGATGGCAGTCTAACTCTAGTCATTCAAAAGAAATAGGGTTTTATTTTAAACAAACCTAATCGAGTGACACATCATCAGCAAGCTCTTCAACCTCATTGGGTTGCTTGGCCATACGGCCATCATAACGAACACGCGTGACTCTCACCACATCACTGACCTGCATAATCGCTTTTTTCACGCTGTCTAAGTGGCGTAAGTTTTGTACATCCAACACCAATTCAATTAAAGCAGTATGGTCTTCAAATAGCTTAACGCGGGTGTTTGATAAGTTTGTGTGCTGGTCACTAATTTTAGTAAGGATATCTTTCAACACACCCACTCGGTCAATCACGTGAACGTGTAATTTAATCGCGTGTGTTTTGCGTTTAATTGCTTCTTCATCATCACTATGC
Organism: uncultured Vampirovibrionales bacterium; assembly: GCA_964351765.1. Lineage (GTDB taxonomy): Bacteria > Cyanobacteriota > Vampirovibrionia > Vampirovibrionales > Vampirovibrionaceae > CAYGPY01. The sequence goes on along the minus strand of CAYGPY010000146.1, from coordinate 6,687 downwards.
CAGCCCACTTCCATCATACGGTTTGGATTAGCCTGTAATAAGTTCACGCAATCCTCGCGATGAACCATCACCCCACGTGATCGTGTTACAAGCCCGACAATAGGTTCACCTGGTAATGCCGAACAGCACTTTGCTTCGCTGTACAGCATCCCTTCTAAACCACGGATGGTATCCTTTTCTTGCTTTTTGGCCGCATGTTTGGCGGCACTGCGCGAACGCTTCATTGGAAGATGTGGCGCATTCTGTAGTACGTCTTCTTTGGGTGCTGGTTTCATCGCCAGTGTTTCAAGCTTCAAGCGATTGGTCACCTGAGGCATGCTAATCTCGCCATAACCCAGTGCCACATACATATCTTCAAGTATGGAGTAGTTCAACGCCTTAGCCACTTCAAGCAGCTTACCTGATTTATTAGCACGATCAAATTCATTCTTGCCCACTTCGTCTTCGATCAAACGACGGCCTTGTACTTCATGCTCTTCTTTATAATGCTTTTTATACCATTGACGCACGCGCGCTTTGGCCTGTTGTGTTTGAACAAAGCCAATCCAATCCAAGCGGGGTTGGCTTTTTTTGTTCGTCATCACATCAATAATATCGCCATTTTTCATCTGGTAGTTAAGCGGCACAATTTTGCCATTCACCTTGGCGCCAGTACAGGTATTCCCCACCTCGGTGTGAATTCGGTAGGCAAAATCAACAGGCGTCGCTCCAGAAGGAAGCACCACCACACGGCCTTTTGGCGTAAAGACAAACACTTCATCACTAAACAAATCAAGCTTAACTGAATCCACGTACTCTTTAGCATCTTCGGCATCGTCTTTCATGGCCAACATTTGTTTTAGCCACGAGAACTTTGCTTCTTCCTCAAGCTCAATACTTTGGCCGCCATCACCTTCTTTATATTTCCAGTGTGCGGCAATACCGTATTCAGCAATACGGTGCATTTCCTCAGTTCGAATTTGAATCTCAAGCGGTTTACCCGAGGGGCCAATAACCGTAGTGTGCAAAGACTGATACAAATTACTTTTAGGCATGGCGATGTAATCTTTAAAGCGCCCTGGGATTGGCTTAAACGCACTGTGCACGTTACCTAGAACTTCGTAGCATTCTTTTTCATTGGCAACCAACACACGCACCGCGCTCAGGTCATAAATGTCGTCCACCATTTTTTGGCGCACTAACATTTTTTTATAAATGCTGTAATAGTTTTTCACCCGTCCATATACTTTGGCCTCAATCGAAGACTGTTCCAATACGTCTTTAATAATGGCAATGGCCTCATCAACGGCGGCCTCAATCTCACCGTGGCGCGTAATTTCAGTATCAATTTCAACGTACTTATCAGGCTCTAAATATTTGAGTGATAAATCCTCAAGCTCTGCCCGTAATTTACCCATTCCCATGCGGTTGGCCAAAGGCGCAAAAATCTCAAGGGTTTCAGCCGCTTTTTTAAGCTGCTTTTCAGGCTTCATATGCTCTAAGGTTTGCATGTTGTGCAGGCGATCAGAAAGCTTTAGCATCACCACGCGCACATCATCGGCCATTGCCAAAAACATTTTTCTGAAGTTTTCGGCTTGTCGATCTTCTTTTGAAGAGAATTCAATCTTACCGAGCTTGGTCACGCCTTCAACAATTTTAAGAACTTCATTACCAAAGCGCGTTCCAATTTCTTTTTCAGTACCATCAGTATCTTCAAGCACATCATGCAAAATAGCCGACACAACCGTATCGGTATCAACAGGAATTTGAGCCAAGATGATGGCCACCGAAACAGGGTGAATAATATAGTTTTCACCATTTTTACGCAACTGTCCATCGTGCTTGTCACGCCCATATTCAAAGGCATCACGCACACGCAAAATATCGTCTTCAGGACGGTCTTGTTCACGCAAAATAGCCACCAATTCCTCAATCAAGAGAAACTCGCGAGGTTGTTCAACAGATTGTGGTTGGGCTGACACGAAAATAAGCTATCCTGTTATATCAAACAAATAAACTAAATCAGACAACACCTACTCAATGGGTATCTGTTTATTTTACCTTATGGCGCCTCTGTTTCCAAACTGTTTCGGTCATCTGAGGTATCCGGTTCAGAACAAAAACCCGACAGTTTCAACACATGTTCCGTAAGATCATCATCATCAGCTGTATGTAAGGCTTTTAAGTCCGTTTCATACAATGTCTTTAAATCATCAATAATCCAATGATTTGGTGTTAAGTCTTCTTTCGCATCCGATAATATATCATCACTACGTAGTCTGCTCTTACGGATACTATATTGCCCAATATGCATATGGTCCACATTCACAAACAAGCGAATCCGACATACATCACTGGATTCTAACAAACTATTCAAGTCACCTTCATAAGGCGTAGGGCTCGGAGGCAAAAACATCATACTACTCAGTGGTAATGCACCATCGTTAAAACGATAGGTATGCGTGTTCTCACCCTTAGGAAACTCCGGTGTAAAGGTCGGTAAGTTACTCAACTGGTGATTCATGTACGTAAACACGGAATGCACCGAGTACCCATAGAACGGAAGTACCGCACCCAACACGTTTTTTGTAAGATCCTTAGGTAAGTTAGCCGTTTTACCAACCACTTTTAACGGTAGCTTTTTAGGGTTAAGGGGCTGGTTAGTCTTGGTGTAACCATTTTCAAGATAGCTCGCATAAATAACCAATTTATCTTTAAATGCCCGTGTGTGTTCTCGATTTAGAAATGGCTCAATCGCATGCACCACCTGGTCACCTTGCAGTTCCAAATTATCATTATCAAATTGAGGCTTAGAACCATCAAAGTTATCCCACTTTAAGCCGCGCTTGAGATTGGTTTTTCCAAACATATAGCCGTGATAAATAAACCTATCCCAAGCCTTACGAATAGGGGATCGGTTCCGAGGGCGTAAATACTTACCAAACCACGAAGGGTCAAACATAGGAGAACCATGATAAGGTACAGCAATACCAAACACAGTATGTACTTTTGCCATCACATCCTCATCAGCCAGTGCTTCATAAGCAATAACCCCACCCAAACTGTACGTTACCAGCACCAAAGGTTGCGTGGCACCCAAATAGCCAAAATGGCGTTTTACTTCATTGTTAAAATCAACCGATTGCTCATCCAACTCATGTTTACTGTCATAGATAAACGCATAGAGTTTATAGTGAGACTGGAATTCGTCGTCTTTTTTAAGACGCTTCCAAATCTTCTTCCACCACGACGACTGCTGATACTCTTCGGCTCGGCCCGGCATCAAGATCACAGGAATCCGATCACCCAACGGTGAATCTTCAAAATAAAAGATATGGTTTAAACCCACGCGACGTCGTGCATCCACATCAAACATCGTCGGTTTTTTAAGCTCTGGGATCACCTCATCAGAAGTACTGTCGACCTTAGGCAGCGTATTTGATTCAGCCCAAGAGGCTAAAGGCCAAACCGAAACCATAAGGAGCATGCCAGTCAAACACAATAAAGCCAGTTGCTTGCCAATTAATTTCTTCAACGTTGCATTTACCACAATTAAGACAACTTCCAGAATAAAAAACACGACAGCCACAATCAATTCTAAGGCGAACCAAAGAAGTTATACCCATCAATACTACCATCATTACAAGCAATAATGACGAATCGCACGTGGAGCTCCTCTATCTTAATGAGCGGATTGAGCCGGTGTGTTTCTGTATTTGTACACGGTAAAATCATCGACCTGTAAAATGTCTTTATAATGTGTTGTTACCCATTCATGAATTGGCATTAAACGATGGTCTTGGCCTCGATACTGTTCAAAACGCATATCATATTTAAACGACCGCTCATCTTTTTGATCGTAAATAATGTAGCGTGGTGTTTTCGCTTTTAAATCGCTAAAGGCCTCATCAATTTCTTCTTGAGGAGAGTAGTGTTTCATCAAGAGGTAGTAACGTGTGGCATTCTGCTGGTTCGTCATCACGTAGAGTTGTGGCTCTTGGTTGTAGATAAAAATGGTATCGTCTTGGCTCGCATGTTCGTGAATGCCATTAATCATCCTATTCATCGATCCAATCGACTCGTCCGACATTGATTCGGGTGGTAACATCATCCCTTCAGCCGTTCCATACGACATGAGCGAAGGACGGGCACTCATATACGCTGAACGCAGCAGTAATAAAAACAATTGTGTCGTTAATAAAACCACTAATAAACTAGCGAGCACCCACTTGGTTTTAGTGTGATGTTTGAATGCATAATAAAACGCGACCATCGCCAAGCCATACAGCAAAAAGCTATGATACCCAACTACCATGCGGTTTGGGTTTGAAAACACCCCAATCCACATTGAAAACCCAGCAATCCACAACAACAACAACTGCCAAAACAGAGGATGCGTTTGGTGCGTTTTCTTACGCACGATATCAATCGGCCAGATTAAGCCCAGAACAGGAAGCCAGCCCAACAACAGCGTTAACGCAAAGTCAGACCAAGATGCCACATGGATAGTGCCGTCGGGCGTGGTCGGGAAGAGTTTCAAAAACCCCTCGGCAAAATACCAACTCATCGTGGTATCAGCGTACGTTCCCTTCATCACCCACATCACGGCCATTTGCCAAAAATTAGACACATTTCCGATACCGGCATAATAAAGTAGCAGTATCAGTAACGGCGCTAATGCAGAGATGAAGAACAATCCTAAGCGCGTTATCAGGTTGTGTTTAGTGGTATCAGATGGACGAGTTCCGAGTGTAAACAGAATCAAAAAAGCATTGAGGCCCAGAAACAACGTTACACCAAAACTTTGCGTGGCTAAACCTGTTAAACCCACAAACATGCCTGATAAAACAAGGTAACGAGTTTGATTTAACTGAACATATCGAGACAGCCACCACACAGCGATCAATGACATGGTGGTGTCTACTAAATGATGCTGAAACTGAAAATTAAGCGGGAACTGAATAAACCAAAGCACAAGTGCTAACACAACAAGCCACGAAGTTGGCAAAAGTGGCCGTACCAGCCGCAGTGTAATACCGATACACGACAACAAACACAGCAGGGTCGCAAGCCGTAACACCACCAGACTATTCCCCGATAGAGCCATAATAGCCCCACTGATATAGGGGGTCAGGGGTGTGAGAAATTCAAAAAAATCTCGATACGGTACCATGCCTTTGGCAATCAACCACCCTTCATAGACATAAATATTTTCGTCCATGCGAGGCATATCGAGCAAATCAGGGAAAATGAGTGCGAAAAAGACCAAGACTCCGATAAATACAAGAAACAACCGCAGCACACGGTTTTTCATAATAGATTCATTCCAGAAAGCTTGAACTGAAGGGGTTGAAGTGGTCATGATGACTTTAATTTACCTTGTACTACAATTCTGCTACTATAATTACTTAGATTTCCAATTATTTCCCAGACGCCTTTATTATCATATCATTCAACCGCAATCGTATCGTGCCGTGGAAATTATTCAATATCAGTATTTATAATTTATCTTTTTCTTTATAGTTTGTATTAGTAAACCCATGCAGGTGACTTATGACATCCACTCAAACATCCCCCGACACAACCACCATTAAAAATTACCGTACCGGTATTGTCGATTCTATTCTCGACACGGTAGGCTCAACGCCCTTAGTTCGTCTGAATCGTTTGTTTTCAGAATTTCCTGAAACCACGGTACTGGGCAAAATTGAATTTATGAATCCCAACGGATCGATGAAAGATCGTATTGGCAAGCGGATGATTGAACGTGCTGAAGCCGAAGGACGTATCAAACCGGGTGATACCCTTGTAGAGCCTACCAGTGGTAATACTGGCCTTGGCTTAGCAATGGCCGCAGCGGCTAAGGGCTATAAAATGGTAATTTGCATGCCTGAAAAAATGAGCTTAGAAAAGCGTCGTCTGATTAAAGCCTTTGGTGCTGAACTGATTTTAACGCCGACTGAGTACGCCTACGATCACCCTGAAGGTTATATTGAAATCGCAAAAAAAATGGCACGTGAAAACGAAAACACCCATTTGTTAAACCAGTACGAAAACCCTGGTAACCCTGAAGCCCACTACCTTGGCACCGGCCCCGAAATCTGGGAACAAAGCGGTGGCAACTTGGATTACTTTGTAAGTGGCATGGGCACCGGTGGCACCATTACCGGTACGGGCACCTACTTAAAGGAACAAGACAACAACATTAAGGTGATTGGTATTGACCCTGAAGGCAGTATCTTTAGTGGTGATACACCAAAAAGTTATCACGTTGAAGGCATTGGTTACGATTTCTGGCCTAAAGTATTTAACGTGGATATTGTGGATGAAATGTTCCGTATCAGCGATAAAGAAAGCTTCACAGAAGGCCGTCGCCTGACTCGTGAAGAAGGTATTTTAGGTGGTGGTAGCTGTGGCACGGTTGTGGCCGGCACACGCAAACTACTGGCTCGCCCTGAGATGAAGGGCAAGACCGTCGTGATTATGATCCACGACAGTGGCCGAAGCTACCTGAGTAAAATGTTTAACGATGAGTGGATGCAAGAAAACGGTTTCTTGGATTAACACCCATGATGACGTCTCTTAGCAATCAACCCTCACCTTCTTTTCGTGGCCATTTCACGGTGCATCCGGCTGTGGCTTTAGAACGTACTAGGGGTGGGCCTACGGGGATTAGTGATGGGGATGCGTATTCTCGGATGATTTATA
>CAYGPY010000145.1:0-7229 GCA_964351765.1 uncultured Vampirovibrionales bacterium | reverse complement strand
GACCACTATTGCACTGCTTTTCCAATATATTTACTAGCAAAAGCAAGACGCTCATTTAATCTATCCCCTCGTCATTCCCGCCTACGCGGGAATGACGAGGGGATAAAACGGGATGAAGGCGTAAGCCAAAAAGCATAAAACAGATAACAAAAAAGATGTTGCTATCACACAACACCTTTTTTAAATATTCAATTATCCTTATGAGCCGATTAAGCTGCAATAATGCTCTTTGAAGAAACAGCCGGTTCGTCTTCAAAGCGTCCGCGCCACCATGCTAGTAGCAAACTGGCGATCGAAATACTGGAATACGTTCCGACGATAATACCCACGATGGCCGCAAAGACGAAGTCTTTTGTGGTGTCGCCACCAAAGAAATACAACGCAAACAAGGTGAGCAATGTGGACACCGAGGTGTTGATACTACGAGCCAAGGTTTGGTTAACACTAATATTAACAATGGTAGTAAATGGCACCTTTTTGGTGAAATAGATACGATAGTTTTCACGCAATCGGTCATACACAACAATCGTATCGTGCACACTAAAGCCCACAACCGTTAGGATCGCCGTGATAAACATGCTATTGACTTCGGTTTGGAAAAACACGCTCAACATGGCAAAGGCACCAAACACAAACAGCGCATCATGCAGTAGGGCAATAATGGCGCACACCGCAAAATCAAACTCAAACCGATAGGTTAAGTAACCAATAATCAACACGTAGGCCAACACCAACGCAATCAAGCCGTTGGTAAGCAGCTCAGAGGCCAGTGACGGGCCGATTGAGTATTTTTGAAGCAGAGTTAAGCCGCCAAACTTTTCTTCCAACTCGGCCTTTACAGCCACGGCATCCGCTTCGGTCAAATGTTTACTTCGAATTGAAACAACGGTTGAAATTACGTTTTCTGAGGCCACTGTTGTCTCAACGGCAGGAGTAGTTTGCTTAACCGTATCGTCAGCGGTTACATCCACCTTAACCTCAGCAGGTGTTTCCGTTTCAGCAGCAGCGGGTACCGATGAAAGCGCAGACGCCTCCACTTTTGTATCTTCAGCTTTGTCTTCGATATTAAGACCCACAGCAACGGGGTCTTGAATCTGGATAATCGAACCGGTATAGCCTTTAGCATCAAACACAGCGCGCACCGAGTCCAAATCATCGAGCGTTATTTTTTCTTTAAAACCATATTCCAACAACGTGCCGCCGGTAAAATCAATACCCAAGCGCACAGGGGCTTTAATATCAGGGTTCATCATATTCTGAATCAAGAAAAAGATGCCTGGCAACATAAAAATAAGTGACAGGGATAAATACAGCCAACGGTGCTTTACCAGATCCAAAGGACCGGGGTTCACGATAGGTTCGTTGCTTTTTTTAGAACTCATAATTGAGGATATCTCCGTTAAATCAGTCAATACGATTTGAAACTAAAACTGGATAAGACTTAAATAAGCCAACCAAAGCACTAGCCCGAAATAGGCGTCGTTTTTTCTGTGGTCATATCACGGCCACCGTTAATGGTGCTGTGAATCAGGAACTGGAAGTTCCGTGTGACGGTAATGGCCGTAAACATACTAATCAACACGCCAATGGCGAGCGTAAGCGCAAAGCCTTTAACAGCCCCTGTGCCCAACCACCACAAAATGGCACAGGTAATAATGGTGGTCGTGTTGCTGTCAAAAATAGACGGAAACGCACGATCAAAACCAACTTCAATGGCTTTCCAGCCCGAACGGCCTGAATTAATTTCTTCTTTGGTCCGTTCAAAAATCAGAATGTTCGCATCAACAGCCATACCAATACTCAGAATAAAGCCAGCAATACCAGCCAAAGTAAAGGTAACACCGAACCACAAGAAAGCAGCATAAGTCAGAATACTATAGACAATCAACGCCATATTAGCGACCAAGCCTTGGGTGCGGTAGTACAGCAACATAAACACCATAACCACGCCCAAGCCCAAAGCACCAGCCATAATGCTTTGCTTAATCGACGCTTCACCCAACAATGGGCCAACGGTGTTCTCTTGGATGATTTCGATATCCACGGGCAATGCGCCCGCATTCAATACATCCACAATCTCTTGCGCCTCTTCACGGGTAAAGGTGCCCGTGATTTGCCCGCTGCCTTGTAAGATAGGCGTTTGCACGCTTGGTGAGGACACATAATCACCATCAAAGAAAATACCCAACGGCTCATTTTTAGGGGCGAGTTCTGTGGTCAGGTCGCCAAACTTGTTGGTACCTTCGCTGTTCAATTCAAATTGAATCATCCATTGGCCACCCTGATCGGCGCCCACTTCAGCACGAGCTAGGTCTTTACCCGATACACCACTGCTAATCCATTCGCCTGCTTCGTTCACGCGTTTAAATTCAAGGTTGCCCACACGGCCTAGCATCGCCTTGGCTTCATCAGGATCTTGAACACCGGGGATTTCAATCAGCATACGCTTTTCACCAGCGCGCTGAACAACAGCCTCGCCAATACCCAAGCCGTTAACACGACGCTCCAGAACAAACTGCAAGCTCGTCATCACGTCCGACGTGATTTCAGGCACGGATTCGGTCTCAGTGGCTTCCAATGTCAGGCGAGTACCACCCTTCAAGTCCAGACCCAACTTAGGTGATTGCTTCATAAACGTGAAGATGGATGCCATCACCAAGGCTAGAATGATCAGTAAGACAACTTTTGGATTCTTAAACATAATGCGTCTAAACGCCCCCAGTTAAAACTTTAAAGACTCTAATATCGTATCGATGCACAACATCAATACAGCAAGGCAACAACGCCACCTCTCTCTAGAGTGCCTATCGTAATGCAAACCAGCCTGAAAAGCGATCAAAAAGTCATATTTTTAGTCTTGGTGGTAACAAATGTTAAACCATGCGTGAAACCAAGGTACTTCATACCAAATAAACAGGATATCGATCTACTTGGCCGTATTGTTCTGAGTGACGACCAAAAAAGACTTCAAGGCGCGTTCTACAGGCACGGCAGGTGATTTCCACTTACCATAAAATAGATTCCCCTGAACCCACATTCCCGATGAGCTTCCGCCATCCAAAGCCATGGCATCCACAGCACCCAACTGATGCAGTGTCGCTGCCAAATCATCCAAACCAAATCCCGTAGCTGCTTTACGGGTATCGTCACCCGATTTAAGATGGTCTTGCCCCAGTACCACCAAAAGCACATCGCCTTTGGCCGTTATGCCCACAGCACTTCGCGCATTGGGACGGTAGGCCCCAACAGGATCACGCACCACTTTATCTGTTTCATCTTGAGCCCAGAAGGCTTCTTCGGTCAGCCATTGCTTAAACATCCCCACAAACGAGGACTCTTCAGGAATCAACACCTCACTGCGCGATAACAAACGAGGGCCACCACCAACAAGGGCTTTAATCTCACACGATATCTCAGGCTTATCAAGATGCCGCTGAATCGCATAGCGAGTAACGGTCACTTCTTTATTCTTTAAGCTTGTTTCTTTACAGCTCAGCACTCTAAACTCAGAGCGATTTAACAACTTTTGCATATATGGCGCCAAGCCCTTGTTATTTGTGAGGCGTTCATTGGTCTCAGGGTCCAGCACCGTGCCATCGACCGTTTGAACATAGGAGACCGTTTTATGGTTCGAGGGGTCAAAGAAGCCAGCATTAATCACAGCCACGGTATTCTGCTGGGTTGCCGCAAAGGTCTTCAGACTGGTTAAGCGTTCGGTTTGCTCAGGTAGCACCGTATAACGACTACCCACAGGAATTTGAAGGGCATAGATAATCCCATCATCGGTTGTTATTTTTTGAAACCGAGGTTGCTTATTGTTAATAAATTCTTTTAAAGCCATCACACTCTCAACACGAGGAGTTCCGGCCTTAGCGGGCGCCAGATAAACCACCGACACAGCCATCAAAAGGAGTGCACCCATCACTATAGAAAGTGCTATAGGTGCTTTTTTAAATAACGAGGTGAGGGCATCAAATCGGTATGACATGGTTTAATCCTTTTAGTTCTTGGGTCGTTGCTCGGTCGTTGTTTTACTTCACTCTATTATTGTACACATATATGAAAGACGTCGATACAACGTGCTTTTTATTGCAAAAACCCTATAATTTGCTTAAACTTCAGTATAAACAAAGCTCAAAAAGAGCTTAAACAAAGCCAAAATAAAGCTTAAAAAGCCGGATTCAGTCGTATTGATATCTCAGGTATATCCAAACCATACCACCAACTAGCACCAAATTTGCTTTAGTGGTTTTATAAGAGTAGACGGAGATTTACAGGCAAAGTGCCTGAGTCAAGCTATCTAACTTATTTAACTAAGTTATCAGGGGTTCCAGTAACAGGTTTCACCATCTCACCGGCAGTTTATCTCATCACTATCGCGACTTATATATAGTATCTAAATTAAATTCTATTTTTCACTCACTGCTTTATACACTATATTAGTAAACACGTAACCATATCAGGGGGTTCCTTGAGTCCAAATCTAACAGCATTTTCACAATGGCCTATCGCCAGCCGCCTTAACGTTGTTAAGGGTGGTGGTTTAAACGGGCGTAATTTGATCTACCTTGCCGAGATTGCTGCTTTAACGCGTTTGGCCATTGGTGCTGTTCGTACATACCGCAACCTTCCTTCTAAAAACGATAGTGTTGAGATTAGCCAAAACGAAAAACGCAAAGCCTTTTGGGAACGTTTCTTTATTGAAATCCCAGGCTCGATTAGCTCTATCTTTATTTTGCACGCAGGCCAAGATCTGTTTAGTAAGTATTATGAAAACCGTGTGCTTAAAAAAGCCATTCACACGATAAAAGAAAAGTACGGTGATCACACCAGTAAGGATGCTATTGCCAAAGGGCTTAGCTATGATGATGCCAATGCCTTTAAACGCGGTATTGACCATGTGTTTGGAACCGAAACCTATGGCGTGGTTGATCGCTTTTTAAACGGTATTGATATTAAACGTGGTGGTAAGTCGGTTCGCATTGAAGCCAACCTTGAAAGTTTTGCCAAGCAAGCCGGTAACGATGTACTGCGTAAGGTTGAAAAAGACTTACGCCCACTCTTTAACCTAACAAACTGGTGTACCAACAAGTCTGTTATTGGTGCTGCCATGTTAACCGCTCTATTTGGTGGCGTGTTACTTCAACTCTTTAATGATCGTGTTTACTCGCCCTTCTTAAACACATTGTTTAAGGAGAAGAAAGACGTAAAAACGGTTCCTTTAAACCCAGCTCCTGAATTGATACCGATTAATCGCTTACAACAACCTCGCCATATACCGGCATCTCAGTTCCAAACACAATTTCAATCAACCCCTCAAGCTGTTCAAGCACAAACTGCTAAACCAGTAATGCAACCAACATTGTTTGAAGGGTTTCAGAATCACCTTAAACAACAACCTGAGATCTCGGTAAGCTCTTCTGTTAAGGAGAGTCGCTATGACTAATCAGTACATTACCCAAACAAATGACCCGGCCCCATCCTTATCCCAAAGCCCTCTATCAACCTCTAAGACTGAGGGGCTTCAGTTTGGTCAGCGTGTGTCGCTTCAGGCTCAACCTGATTCCGTTCAATTTGGCAATACGGTTGGTGCGGGTAACAGCAAGTTAAAAAAAGATTTGCCTTTGATTATGAAGGACTTTCTGAACAATCTTAAAATTCACCCTGCCTTAAAATACAATGCCCTCATCTTTTCAACCTTAATTCTTGTATTTGGTCGTATTAGTGTTGCTCACGGTTCAGCCATCAAACAAAAAGGAACCTCTGAAGGCGTCTACCGTTATCAAGAAGCAATCAAAACCACCATTCGCGAGATGCTGGGATGGACTCTTAGTTATGCCGTGTTCCGTGCACTTCAAAACACAGCCAAACGTGCTATGCGTGTTTTCTATGAAGCCAAACCACCGGTTGGCATGACACGGATTTCAGCCAAGCAAATTCAAGCCGCCCGTGTTGGCGATAAATTCAAACCTATGAGCGCACCAAAACAATACGAATTTATTGCCACCAATACCGCCAAAGTAAACAAAACATTTGATGTCTTAAAAAACACCTTTAAAATGGAAAAACTTTTCGAAGGTATCAACAAGAGACTTAACCGAGAAGTAATTACCTTCCCTAAAAGCCCAGCGCAAAAAGCCGCTTTTATGAAAGGAGCTTACAAGGCAGTTCCTCTTCTAGTAGGCGCCTTCCCAGCGGTTTACCTCAGTGGCTATTGGCTAGAAAACTTCACCCAAAATAATTTCCATAAAATTGTGGACTGGGTTAGTACAAGGTTCAATCAACAAGCCATTATGGATGCCTCGACACTGGGCCCTAAAGGACATCAACTTGATTTTCAGAACTATATGATGAGTGTTCAAACCAAGCGAGCCGAATAGTTTTTATAAACGAGCCTAAAGCCATGCCCACTACACAACACAACCCATCGCAACAACAAGAAGATCCGAATCAAGCTCCCTTTTGCTTGGGCAACGATCTGATGCACCTGCCTCGCATCCATAAATCAATTGAAGCCAGCGGGCGCACTTTTCTATCGAAAGTCCTTACCGAAAACGAACTCCGCAGTCTTATTGACGTGTCGCGTGAACTTTCACTATCCGAGTTAGGAGAAAAAGAATTTACCTTATTATGCCAACGCGCTGGTGGGATGTTGGCCTTAAAAGAGAGTATTTCAAAAGCACTGGGTGTAGGTATGAACGGACTCGGATGGTCTGAAGGGCTTCGTTGGCATGATGTTGAAATCATTCGACAACCTCAACACGCACCCAGCGTTATTTTATCGGGTAATGCTTTGTCACTGTCCAACAACAAAAGCATTAAAGGCTGGGTCGTTAGCTTAAGTCATGATGGTGACTATGTATTAGGTACCGCATTAGGCTATAAGTAAAACAAAGCATAGATTTAAGCCACAAAAAAAGACGGTACCGAAATACCGTCTTTTTTATGGTGCCTATAAATAGGACCTGCCTAAATAAAGTTATCTAAGCTTTTTTCTTCTTAGCTGTTGTTTTCTTTTTAGTAGCTACTTTCTTAGCGCCTGATTTTTTAGCTACTGTTTTGGTTTTCTTAGCCGCTGGCTTTTTCTTAGCTGTGGTTTTCTTTTTAGCAGCTGGCTTTTTCTTAGCTACGGCTTTCTTTTTAGCAGCTGGCTTTTTCTTAGCGGCCGGTTTTTTAGCAGCCTTTTTGTTCGCTTCTTTAAGCACTTTATCAATAGCTGCTTTAATTTG